>NZ_JANSIZ010000034.1:0-29223 GCF_047462315.1 Synechococcus sp. H60.2
GGGCAGAAGAAGAGACAAAAGCTCTGCTGTCAAGCGGGTGAGGAAACCCCACCCGCCTACGCGGTGGGGTAGTTCATGGAACTCAGAATCCTACCCCGACATGGGGTGTTCTACCTCGAGTGGGTGTATGCCAAATCTTCTCAGCCCCAACCCCTTGACCCAAGTGATCCGATGGCATAGATAGGCCGTGGGCTTGTGTTGAAGTTCCAGTTGGACTGGGATCTCAGGGCTCGCTCAGGGCCGGCGGGAGTTGTTGACATCCAAGGCCGGCCATTCCACCCGTTCCACCTGTGGCCGAAAGCCCAACCAAGGGCTGGCCAACTGGGCAAACCGCTCCGGATCCCCACTCACGTAGAAGCGGTGAGGTTCTGCCTGGGGCACAGTTGAGGGTCGGCGCAGGCCCCAGAGGCTGAGTTCGCGGGCCAGGGATCCCACCAGTGCCACGCCGGGATCCACCCGTCTGACCGAAGAGGGCAGCAAGGACTTCAGGAGAGGATCCAGCAGTGGGTAGTGGGTGCAGCCGTAGACAAGGGTGTCGATCCCCCGCTGCAGGAGCGGCTGCAAGTAGCGTTCGGCGGCTTGGCGCAGCTCGGGGCCGTCCGACTGGCCGGCTTCGATGAGGGGGACGAACTCCGGGCAGGCCTGCTCCCAGCACTGGACAGTCTGGGGAGAGCGCTTGGGATCCAGGGCGCTGTACTCTTGAATAGCCTTGGAGTAGGCGCGGCTTTTGACCGTGGCCGCCGTGGCAATGACCCCAATGCGGGATCCCTGGGCCAAGGCTGCCTGGGCGCCGGGCAGGATGAGGCCAAGGATGGGCAGGGCAAACTCCCGCTGCACTTGCTCCAAAGCCAGCGCCGAGCTGGTGTTGCAGGCCATCACCACCACTTTCACCGGCTGCGCCTGCATCCAGCGGAGGATCTGCCGCACAAAGGTCAAGATCTCCTCCGGGGAACGATCCCCGTAGGGCAGCCGGGCCGTGTCGGCAAAGTAGAGAAGGCGTTCCTGGGGCAAGCGACGGCGCAAGGCCCGCCAAACCGTCAACCCGCCCAAGCCACTGTCAAACACCCCAATTGGCCAACTGGGATCCGGATCTGAGCCCCACTCCCAACGCATGCTCCCTTCTCCTCAACACCTTGGCTGAAGCTGCTGTATCCTAGCCTGCCCTTTCTAGCGCTTGCGCAAGAAGGTCTCGATGCCATCGGCAATGGCCCGCGCCAAGATGGCCTGGTATTCGGGGGCAGCCAGTTTGCGCCCCTCAGTGGGGTTGGTAACATACCCCAGCTCCAGCAGCACTGAGGGCATGCCCACGGGCGTTTCCCGCACCACAAAAAAGCGGGCCCGCCTCACCCCCCGATCTGCAGCACCGGTGGCTTGCACCAGGCTGCGGTGCAGGATGGTGGCCAGCTCGGCGCTGTCGGGCCGCAGGTAATAGGTCTCGATGCCGTGAACACTGGAGCGCTCCAGAGCATTGGCGTGGATGCTCACCAGCAGAGTGGCTTTGGCCTGCACGGCCCTATCCACCCGCGGCTGCAGCAACACCTCGCGATCATCGGTGCGCGTCATCACCACCGTATACCCCCGCTCCTGCAACAATTGCCGAACCTGGTGGGAAACGGAGAGCACAATGTCTTTTTCCTGGATCCCACCTACCCCGATGGCACCGGGATCCCGTCCGCCGTGTCCCGGATCGATGGCGATGACCGTCCGGCCCAGGGGGGGAGGAGGGGAAGCTTGGGCAGGCGCCGGCGGCTGAGGGGTGGGCGACGGTGCGTTGAGAGGCCGCAGCTCCAGGGTAATGCGTCGGGATCCCTGGCCAGGGTTGGGCTCAAAGACATTGAACTCTTCGGCAGGTTGCACCAGAATGCTGACCGTGCGGGCATCTTCCTGCACAAAGCGGATCCGCTGCACCGGTCCCCCGACCGGCAAGCCGGGATCCGGCAAGGACTCGGGCAGGCGTGCCGGGGCCACGTTGATGCGGTAGCCACCGCTTTCGGGATCCCAGCCGGCCCGGTAGAACATGAACCCATCGGCGCTAATGATGAGCTGATTCCCCCGCAGCTCCACAGAGCGTAAGGTAGCCAGCGGCCCTTGGGCCTCGGTTGGGCTGACATCAGGCAGAAGGCTGGCCTGGGCAGCACCGCCAGCAGGCTGGATCCAGATTCCTCCCTGCTGCGGGTCGTAGCGGGCCTCCCAATCCCCACTGGAAGGATCCACATCCAACACCACGCGGGCAATGGTGGGCTCGAATTGCCCCACCCGCAGCCGCAAAACCCCCAGGCGGTTGACAGTATAGATCCGCTGGGTGAGGGCAGGGCTAAGGGTGGTGTTGAGAAAATCCACCACCACCCGATCCGGATCCAGGATGCGCCGCACCGTGGTGGAAGGGCTGCCCTGGGTGCGGATGAAGAAGCCTTCCGCCTGAGGGGAGATGGCCAAGATCTGATGGCCGGAACGGGCAGGGGGGGGAGGTAGCCCGGCATCGGGGCGGCGGGGCAGCGGTGGGGACGGTGAGACGGGATCCCTGGGGCCAGGCGCCGAGGGAAAAAGCGGTGCGGTGGGCGAGGGTTGGCCAGCCTGAAGGAATTGGACAGCCCAGCGGGAGGGGCTGGCAGTGAGCAGTTGTAGTTGGTCGAGGCTAAGGGACTGATCCGGCTGCAGGTGCAGCACAAAGCGAGTGATGGTTGGGGTGAGCTGCCTGATCTCCAACGAGGTAACCCGTCCTGGAAAGGTCTGGGTTTGGGGCTCCCGTCCAAAAAGGGTGTTGGGAAAATCCAGCACTACCCTAGGAGGGTTTTGCAGCACAAACACAAAAGGCCGCACCTCTCCCTCGGTGTTGACCTCTAGCCACCCCCGCTGTGGGTCGTAGTGCCAACGGTCAATGCGAGACAGACCAGGAACAGGGGTTGGCTGCGCTTGAACAGGCAAGGGGGAAAACAAACCTGCCCCGGCTAAACCCAGTAGCAGCGTCGCTCCCCACAGGGCGCTCTGCCTAGACGGTTTGGGATCCCGTCTTCTCCCCAGCTTGCCCAATTCCCGCATGATCCTCCATCCACTCCAGCACACCTGCTGCCCTCAACTATACCAACCTCCCCCAGCAGCGACCCGAGAAGGAGCGCAATTTCGCCGGTGCTTGCCAGGCTGGGGATAATGGGTAAGGATCCTCGTCCTGCCACCGCCTTGCTCTGGGAAGTAACTGGCAATGCCCGCCTTCCCCGATCCCCTCGCCCTGGCCCGCGCTGGGAACGGCCAAGCAATTGTGCGAGTTGTTCGGCTGGAGCTGCTGCGACGGGGCTGGCCTGCGCAAGTACATTTTGCTGACAACACCCTGCACATCCACCTGCTGGGATCCCTGCCCCAAGGCCTCTCGCCGCCAGGGGTTGCGGCTCAACTGTTTTTAATGGTGAAGCAACTGCGGATTCCACGCCTCGAGCAATTGGAAATCCGCGCTTTCCGCGGCTCCCAGTTGCTTTGGCAGCGCAGCCTGCGCCTAGGATCCCAGCCGCGTTGGGATCGCTTTTCTTTTGATAGCTGGACAGTCAACCTCTGGGCCTATCCGGCTGCAGTGGTGGTGGCCCTGCTGGTAAACAACATTGCGCTATTGCAGGTGCTACATCTCCCTTGGCACATTTGGATTCACGAGCTGGGCCATGCCACAATTGCCTGGTGGAGTGGGCATCGCGCTTTGCCCTTACCGTTTGGCTGGACCAGCATCAGTTCCCAAAGGGATCCCTTTGTGTACTTTGGGATCCTCTTTTTATTGGCTTTGCTCTTCAAGTCGGCTCGCGAGGAGCGGATCCGATGGCTGCAGCCATTGGCTATTGTTCTTGCTCTGCTGCAGTTTTATATGACCTGGCTCATGCCCAATCGCACCAAAGAAATGCTCATTACCTTTGGCGGTGTAGGCGGTGAGTTTTACATCAGCACCTTCTTAATAGCCTGCTTTTATCTTCGCTTGCCAGACCGCTGGCGGTGGGACTTTTGGCGATTCGTCGTTCTGGGAGTTGCAGCCAGCAGCCTCTGGAGAAGCTTTTGGCAATGGCATAGAATTCAAAAAGGGCTAGCTTCAATTCCGTGGGGAACTCTGCTGGGTGGCCAAGGGGATGCTGGTGGGGATATGAACCGCTTGGTTGATGATTTTGGCTGGAGTGCCGACCAAATTATCCAGACCTACAAATGGTTAGGGAACTTGTGCGTTTTGTTGATATTGTGCTTGTATGTCATATTTTTATTGCAAATGAACGATGAGATTTGGCTAAACCTACAAGCAAGGCTCATCCTCTGGGCTGATGCTCTTTTTAGGCGAAGCAAACGCCACTGAGGTAAGGCGGAGCAGGCCCCTACCGGCAGCTTCGCGTTCTAGGTTAGAATCTCAGACAATTAAGATGGCTGGGGAGGACACCAGAAAAGATTGCGGCTGGAAACTCCCAGAGAATGGAGGATCTCCCTCATGATCCCTGTGCAGTACTGCCAATGCTGGGGATCCGCACACATGCGGTCGGGGTTGAACTCCATATCGTAGTGGATGACATTGGGGATCCCGGCAAACTCATCCGAAGACTGGGGGGAAATGATGAGGAGCAGAAAGGGTTTGCCCTTGCGCTTGGCCGACAATTTATCCATCAAGTCGATCACTGCGCCCCGCTGACAGCCGCCTGTGCGCACGAACAAGATCTGGTCTGCCTTTTCCAAAACATGTAGAAAACGCTTGGCACGGGCTGTGTAGCGGGTTCGCATCCGCTCGTAGATGGGGCTCATGTCCCACAAGGGATCTTCCCCTTCTTCCAGCTCATGGCCAAAAGATAGGCTTGTCCACTTGCTGTGATAAATGCGGCGATCTGCAGGGCTGTAGCGCAAGTATTGGGGATCCCACATGCCCTGAAAATCGTGGTGGATCATATCGGCCACATCCGCTAGGTTGCTGGTGCGGGTCAAATCAAAAGGAAATGCAGGCCCGTCGTATTCCAGCTTGTAGAGCAGCATTCGCACTGCACAGCGATCCCCCAGGGGAACAACAGCAACGCGATGAATATCAGATAAGGCGCATGTGTATTCCAATAGCATGACCGAGTTGGGAGCGGCCTTGACCCGGCTTTCCAACCCCCCTTCTCCAATCATCAACGTGCGGAAAGGAGCATCGCGATAGAGGGGATCCTCATAAACCCCTGGTGGCAGAGCTCTGAGGGCAGCCCGCACTTCTTTCCACATGGGGTGGATGTTGTACTCGTGATTGCTCCGATTGATCACGCACAGGCGAGGCCTGGGATCAGAAGAGCCTTTTGAAGATCCACTGAGCTTGAGAAGGGTCAACGATCCATCCTCGAAGATCGTTTCTACTGCTTCTGCGGAAAAGAACTGAGCTATTGGGGAGAAGATGAGGTCGGCATCTGCAGGAATGGAGAGGGTGGTTTGAACCGAACTGTCCTCTTGTATGGAAAGTAAATGTAGGGTCTTGTCTCCTATCCTTGCATCGCTTCTGCCAATATACAGTCCCGGCTGTAGGCGTGATTTTTGGAAAGCAGTCTGCAAAGATTGCCAAGTCGGCGCAAGGGTATAAGGGTAGGGGGTTATATTCACGATGCGAAATTGATCTCTGCCTATTTCTGCAGCTACCCAAAAGCCATTGCCGTCTTCAAAAATGATTCGTTCTGCAGTGGATTGAGCCAGCTTTCCACGAGCCGACAGAACTTGGCCGGGCTCGAAGAGCGAGAGATCGATGGCCTCAAACATAACCCGATGCCCCCTGGAATTGGGGTGAGCGGGGTCAAAAGCCAGGTCTGGTTTCCAGCGGCCCTGACCATCGTCTAGGATGGGCAGCCAATTGAACACAGGGCATCCCCAACCGAGCATCTTTTGCTGAGTTTCCTGCAGAAGCAGATGCTGTTCTGGACCATAGTCGCCGTGAGGATAGACCCCTGCCAAGATGGGCAAAGCGCCTATATTTTGAATCTTCTCAATCAGGCGTCGCAGGCCGTTTTCAAACCGCCTTTGGACGGCACGTCGATGCTCCGGCAGAGCCGTGGCCAAGCCCTCATTTCCCAACGACAAGGCCACAATTACCACGTCCGGTTGTTCGGGAACGACAACTTGATCAAACCGTGCCAGCGTTCGGCTGACCGTAGCCCCCAATTCCGAGAGATTACGCACCCGATGGCCGTAGCGCTCCCGCAAGGCTTTCTGCAACAGCCAGGCCCAACCTCGCAATAGCCAGGCGCTGCACCCCAGGGCAACGGAGCTACCCAAAACAACTATCTTCAGTCCCGGCAAATCTTCAGTCTCAGGCTCAAGAATAGGGGTGGCAAAATAGCCGTAAGGACAGGAAGGGATCCGGCCAAACTCACCATCTTCCACGATCAAAACTGATGGCAAAGGCTGAGGCTCAAGCGGCACCCAGCGATTCCTATCGGCAGCTTCCCAAATAACTTCGCCATCGGCCTGAACGCGCAGATATCGGTACTCCACTCGAGGGGTCTCTTGAGGCCACTCCCCGGAGGATAGGGGGCCAGAAGTGCCATCTGCCGGGCCTAATGGCAACTCCACCCACCAGAGCGGATAACAAGCGGGATCCGTCTGCAGCCAAACACAGCGGCTCGGATCCCAGGCGCCCAACCGAGGGCTGGATCCCACCAGGGCAATTCGATCACCGGGCTGAGTGGTGGCGCGAACTTGGAAACGATACATTTTTTTGGAAGTTTTTGGAGGAGGGGGAGAGGAACTTCTCCGGACTTGCCGGTAAACAGACATACTCAAGCAGTCGGCTTACTACCCTGCCGGCAACTTGCAAGAGAAAGCAGAGGCTGGGATCCAGTTCCGCCTCATCTGTCTTCGTCCTGACTTTGCTTTTAAAGAGAAATTCTGAAATCCGGAAACAGAAAATGACGGAAACTCAGAAAAAGAGCCTCGGCTCAAAAGTAAGGCTATTAAGCCAGGATGTTTTCAGTAAAGAGTAGACTGAACTTTAGCCTGAATTTAACATACTGCCCAAGGATTGTCTGTTTTCTAGAGCACCTTTAGACAGTTTCTGGAGTGCAAGTTTCCAATCGTCGCTGGGGCAAAATCACCTCAAAGGTGGATCCCTGCCCCACCTTGCTCTCAACCCGCACCTGTCCCCGGTGCTGCTCGGCGATGCTTTTGACAATGGCCAGCCCCAAACCTGAGCCCGACCGCCGATTGGGATCCCCGCTGCGGGCCGGATCCACCCGGTAGAAACGGTCGAACAGGTGGGGCAGTGCCTGGGGTGGGATCCCCGGCCCGGTATCTTGCACCTGCAGCACCAGTTCTGGGGATCCGGAGCGCAGCCGCTGTTTTAGCCGCACCTGCACCTCGCCGCCGGGGGGGGTGTGGAGAAGGGCGTTTTCGATTAGGTTGGTGAACAGGCGGGCCAGTTGCTCTTCATCTCCCCAAAAGGCAAAGGGATCCCCTCCCGTCTCCTCTGGGGGGGCGGCCATATCCAGCTTTAGACGGATCCCTTTTTGGTTGGCCAAGCCCTGCAACTCTTCCACCACCTGCAGCAGCAGAGCATCCAGGGCACAGCAGCGGGGCTGGAAAGGCACCATGCCGCTGTCGTGGCGGGCCAGAAACAGTAGGTCGTCCACCAGCCGGCCCAGCCGCAGGCACAGCCGCTCCACCATCTGCCAGCGCTGGCGGGTGTCGGCATCCAATTGGGAGTCTGCCAAAGCCACCTGTACCGTGGTCTGGATGCTGGCCAAGGGGCTGCGCAGCTCGTGGGAGGCATCGGCGGTAAATTGCTTGAGCTGCTGGTAAGACTGGCGGATGGGCTGCATGGCCAAACCGGAGAGCAGCCAGCCGATTCCTCCTACACAGGCCAAACTGGCCGCTACCCAGAGGCTGAGATCCCGAATGAGCTGGCGTGTCGGCTTGCTCACCTCAAACCAGGGGTGGCTGACCCGCAAATACCCCAGCAGCTTCCCACTGGCCAGGATCGGCTCGGTGAACTGGCGCAGCCAATACCCAGGCGCGATGCGGGCGGTGTGCAGGGATCCCTCCGTCAGCAGGGGGGCAGGGATGCCGCCGGGCACGGTGGACCAGATGAGGGATCCTTGGGGATCAAACCACTCCAGGTCGATGTGGTCGTCTGCTAGGGTGCTGGGATCATCCCGAAAGCTGGCTTCCAAGCTGTGGCGGACCTGCTGCGGGTCCAAGAGGCTCTCGTCCACCACCAGGGAGCGCTCGACAATTTCCACCACATGGCCCAGCGTGTCGTCCACCCGCTCAATCAGGGTTGACTGCACATACCAGTAGAAGCTGCCGGCAAACAGCAACAAAAACACCCCCGTTACCACCGTGTACCAGAGGGCCAGCCACCGCCGCGTTGCCTGGAACATGGGGTTGCACGGGAAGGGGAGAGGTTAGCTGTGGACACGAGGCTCGGGGTGAAGGGTGGAGAGGATCTCAGCTTCCACCTGCAGCAAAGCGTCCAGCCGCTCCTGCACCGGCTCGGCGGGGAACTGTTCTAGCGCCAGATCCAAATACAACTGCCAGTGCCGCTCTTCAGCCGCCGCCAGCCAGAGGTAAAACTGCCGCAGCTCCGGGTCGGGGACGTGGATCCCCAGCAGGCCTAGGCGTTCGTGGCTGCGGGCCTCGATGATGGCGGCCACTAGCAGTGCATCCAAGAGATGCTCCGGCTCGGAGCGGCGTAGGTGCTGGTTGAGGCGGCTGGCATAGGGAGCAGCCGAGAGGGGCTTGATCGGGATCCCCAGCCGTTGCAGGTGCCGGTGAACCCGCTCAAAGTGCTGCAGCTCCTCCCGCGCCAGTGGTGAAAGGGCTTCCACCAGCCGCCCGTTGGCCGGGTAGCGAAACAGCAAACTGAGGGCATTGCCCGCTGCTTTCTTCTCGCAGTTGGCGTGATCTAGCAAAATCAGGTCGAGGTGGCGAATGGCCTGCTCGATCCAGGCCGCGGAAGTTGGCGAGGCCAGTTGTAGCGTCGGCACAGGGTCAGAAGAGGTTGCAGGGATCAACAGCTTCCAAGTTGACCCATCCCGCCCGCTGCGGGAGCAGGGAACGGAACTGGGTCAATCGGATCTTAGCCTTGCCAGCGTACCCCTTTCTGCTAACTCCTAGATCCCGTCTGATGCTCTGGCAGCAGTTGTCCTTATCCCCGGCCCCTCTCCCAGAGAGAGTCAGCCCAAGCGCTCCGCGCCGCTCACGCGACCACCCCCAGCCCCTCTCCCAGAGGGAGTCAGCCCAAGCGCTCCGCGCCGCTAACGCGACCACCCCCAGCCCCTCTCCCAGAGGGAGAGGGGAGTTGCACTGCTGCCGAGCACAACTTTATTGCCTTGCTTGGGTCTTGCAGGGCTTTTTCAGTGATTCAAAGCCAAGGTTTTCCCTGCTACGACTGCTGCCATCTCCTGCAACAGATCCTCGGTCTCCTCCCAGCCGATGCAGCCGTCGGTGATGGAAACGCCGTACTTGAGTGGTGCCCCTTCCTGCCAGGTTTGCTTGCCTGGGTTGAGGTTGCTCTCCAGCATCAGCCCCATCAAGGCCCGCTGCCCTGCTTGGTACTGCCGCAGCACTGCCCGACAGACGGCTCCCTGCTGGCGGTAGTCTTTGTGGGAGTTGTCGTGGGAGCAGTCCACCATCACCGAGCGCGGGATCCCTTGATCCTTCATCAGCAGCGCCGCCCGCGCCACATCTTCCGGGCCGTAGTTGGTCTTGCCGCCGCCGCCGCGCAACACAATGTGCCGGTCTGGGTTGCCGGTGGTTTTCACCAGGGCCGTCATGCCGTCTTGGCCGATGCCCAGAAAACTGTGAGGGTGACTGGCGGAGAGAATGGCGTTGAGGGCAATTTCCAGCCGCCCGTCGGTGCCATTTTTGAAGCCCACGGGCATAGAGAGGCCACTGGCCATTTCCCGGTGGGTCTGGCTTTCGATGGTTCGGGCGCCGATGGCCGCCCAGCTCACCAGGTCTGCGGTGTATTGGGGAGTTACCGGATCCAACATTTCTGTGGCACAGGGCAAGCCCAGCTCGTTGATCTGCAATAGGATGGAACGGGCCAGTTGCAAGCCAGTGGCAATATCGCAGGAGCCGTCCAGGTGGGGATCATTAATGAGGCCCTTCCAGCCCACTGTGGTGCGCGGCTTCTCAAAATAGGTGCGCATCACAATCACCAGGTGCTCGCGGGTTCGATCGGCCACCCGCTTGAGGCGGTGGGCATACTCCAAGGCCGCTTCGGGATCGTGGATGGAACAGGGGCCGACAATCACCACCAAGCGATGGAGATCCCGCCCGTGGATGATGTCGCGGATGGCTTGCCGCGTGGAGAGCACCACTTGGGCTGCCGTTTCCGTCAGCGGCAGCTTGGCCTTGACAGCAGCAGGGGCAATCAAGGGAGTCACCTCTTGGATGTTGCAGTTGTCGGTTTGGGGGGGCATAGAACTGTCCTTCATCGTGGGCAAGATTGTGTGCAAGGGATGGGAAGTGAGGGAATGGAGCATCGAGCCATCAAAAAAGCCCTGGCACTGGGCTCAGGGCTTCAGGACTGACTCGGGTAAACCTAGGCTCTATAGTTTACGCGCCACCCTTCCGCCCTGGTCGTTGCCAGGGAAAGCTAAAGTAGCCAAAAAAGGGAGCGCGCCAGGTCATCTTCAGGGGAAGGAACTCGGAATCTGTACGAGATGAGTATAGCGGAAGTATACCCAAAAAGAAACTGGATTTACCAAGACGGGTTCAGGTTCTGGGTCGCTCCCGGGGTTCCCAGGCGCAGCCCAGAGGACGGTTTTCTCCCACCCAGATCAAGAAGCTTGCCCGCTCCGTAGCCATCACTCTGCGACGCTGTTGCAAGCGGGGCGAGGAGAAAAGCTTCAGGGCGGTGAGGGACTTCTTTCCGCTGCCTCAGCCCGACAAGGTCGCAGCGGCGAAAGCCCCGCAAGCCCGGTGGAAATCAAGAAAGTCAGCAGAACTCTGGGCTTCTGTCCTAGGAAACAGTTTTCAGAAGGATCTAGCCCGGACGGCAGCCGCTTCCTGGATTACCTCGTCTCCAGGCTGTAGCCCACTGTGGATCTCCACCTGATCCCCATAGCGGGATCCCACCACCACGGGCGTAAACAGCGGCTTGCCGTCCACCAGCCGGTACACGCCCGTAAGGCCGAACTGTTCTACCAGGCTTGCTTGGGGCAGGAGCAGGGCTTGGCGGGTTTCTCCTGCCAACTTCAGACGGCCCAGCATGCCCGGCATTGCTCCGGGGAGCGGGGGAATCTCCACCTTCACCTCCACCGTTCTTGAGCTGGGGTCGGCGCTGGGGATGATTTGGCGGATGGTTCCCTCCACGGTTTGATTGAGGCTGTCGATGCTGATGGGCACCGCTTGTCCCACCCGGATTTGGCCGGCCAGGGATTCGGGCAAGGCCACGGAAAACCGCAGCCGCTCGCTGCTTTCTAGCTCCACAATCGGCTGGCCCGGCCCCGCCAAAGCCCCTACCTCCACATACTTGCGGGTGACGACGCCGGCAAAGGGGGCAACCAGGGTTCCGTAGGCAAGGTTGGCTTGGGTTTGCGCCACCCCTGCCTGGGCCTGGGCCATGGCTGCCTGCACCTCAGGGATCCGGCTTTCCGCCTGGGCAAGCTGGGCCCGTGCTTGGGTCAATCCCTGTTCGGCCTGCTGGATCCCGGCCTCGAGCTGGGCCAGGCGGCCCAGGAGCACGGCTACCCGCGTATTGGCCTGATCCACCTGGGCTTGGGCCACGGCTCCTTCGGCGTGCAGCTTCTGCATCCGCTCTTGGTGCAAACGGGCCTCCTGCAGCTCCGCTTCCGCCTGCTGCTTCTGGGCTTGCACCTGGCGCAAGGCTTCTTCCGCTCCCCTCACCCCCGCCTGGGCGGCCAGAAGGCCTGCTTGGGCCTGCTGCAGTTGCGCCTCAGCCTGTTGCCGCTGGGCTTGGGCCTGTTGCTGGGCGGCTTGCACATCGCTGATATCCAGGCGGGCAATCAGGGATCCAGCCGCCACCCGCTGCCCCTCCTGAACCGGCAGCTCCACGACTCGGCCCACGATGCGGCTGCTGAGGGGGGTGCGCTCCACGGCCTCTAGGCTGCCCACCAGGATCCGCTCTTGGCTGATTTCCCGTGGCTTGACCTCCAGCGTGGTCAGTGGGGCGGCCTCGGTGGCTTCCAGGGACCCTGTCCCGCCGACGCGACCGGCAACCTCCAAAGCTGCCCCCCCTTGGCCGGGCCGGCCTTGGGATCCCAGCAGCCAGCCGCCCAGCCCCCCTAGCGAGAGGAAGAGCAGCGCCCAGCCCAGGTGGCCCCAGCTCCAGCCGGAAAACGTTTGTTGTTGCAACCTGCCGACTTGAGTTTTCATAGCGCAAGTGTCCGGCGTAACTTGAGCGTGACGAGAAAATCGGAACTTTTCTAAGGGGAGACCAAATCTCCCAATGGCTTGGAGATGGGCTCTATCAGAGAGAGCCCCACCCCCTGCAAACTGAGGCGCTCAAACCAAGGCAGCGCCCACCCCCAGCGGATCTTGGCCAGGAAATAGTGCTCAAAGGCGGACTTGAGCCAACTGACCCATGGCCCTTGTACGGCCAGGGCGCGGCGGCGGCGCCCCAGCACCGGCAAGACAGGATCCGCCAAAAAGAGAATGCCCGTATCGCCGAAGTCGGCAAAGCAGATGGCTTCCAGCGTCGGGCTCACGGGTTCCCCCCGCAGGGCTCCCAGGCGCAGGGCGATATTGTGCGCCACTGCCATCCCCATCGCCTCGGTCATCTGGCCGGTTTTGGGCACTCCCACCGGCAAAGGGGTTGTCTCGGAAGGGGCTAGCTGGGTCACCACGCCCACCGCATAGAAGCTATCGAAGTCGGGATGCTGGTAGGTGGAAGTTACCGGCAGGAAACCGCGGGCGTCCGTCAGGCCGGGGACTTCCCGCAGGAACTGGGCTCCCCGGAAGGGCGGCAGCAGCATGGCGTAGGCAAAAGGGATCCGCTCCCCTTCTGCCAGCACGATTTCCCCCTCTTCGACACGGGCAATGGCAGTATTGGCCAAAACCCGGATCTGCCGCTGGGCCAGCAGCCGTTTCACCAGCTCCTCGGCCCCCGCCATGCCGCCAATCCCGAAATGGCCAGCATAGGGCTCCGGCGTGATGAAGGTGATGGGCACCTGCTCCCGCAGCCCTCTTTTTCGCAACTGCCCCTCGGCCAGCAAGACAAACTCATAGGCCGGCCCAAAACAACTGGCCCCCGGCACCGCTCCCACCACCAGCGGCCCCGGCTGGCGGAGAAACTCTGCCCACGCCTTCTGAGCGAGCAAAGCATGGTGCGGCGTGCACACCGACTGGGTAAACCCCTGTTCCGGCCCCAGACCTGGGATGGCGTCCAAGGCCAACTCCGCTCCCGTGGCCACCACCAAGTAGTCGTAGGCCAGAGGCTCCCCGTTAACCCGCAGGGTGCGCTTTGGCGGCTGCAAGTCGGTTACCGTGCCCTGGATAAATTCAATCCCCTTCCTCTCCAGCCGCTGCGGCAGCTCCACCTGAATGTCCGCCAGCCGCTTCAGGCCCAGCGCCACCCACGGCAGAGAAGGGGTAAACGTAAACTTTGGAGTATTGCTGACTACAGTTACCTGGTGGGATCCCTGCGGCAAAAGATGCCGCAGCTCGTAGGCAGTAGGCAGCCCTCCCAGCCCAGCCCCAATGACGACGACGCGAGCCATCAAAACTGCTCCCCCTCTTTTCTGAACTTGATGAAAAAAACCTGCGGCCAGAAGCCGATCCCAAGAGCGCCCTCCTTCACACCCACCAGGGCAGACTCCCCGTTCGCGGATCGACATCCAACCAGGGAGAGAGCCAGATCCACCCCTCCCGCACCTCCACCCGCACCAGTTTCAGAGGCAGCGCTGCCGGCCCTCGAATCACCGAGCCATCAGCCGCATAGCGGGATCCGTGACAAGGACACTGGAACTCTTCGGCCAGCGGGTTCCATGGGAAGGTGCAGCCCAGGTGGGTACAGTTGTTCACCAGCCCTTGCTCGTCCAGCTTCCCCCCCTCCCTAACGGTGAGGTAGGTGGGCTCCCCCGCCAGACCCGCCACCAGCGCCCGCGTCCCAGGCGGCTCTGCCAAGATCTGCTCCGCCGGGATCGGGTTCCCCAGCTTGTCTTTGGCCAGGGCCGATCCATCGGCGGATCCCTCCGCCGGCGGGATGAGATAGCGGCCCAGCGGGTAGAGCACCGAACCCGCCACCGCCGCCAGCGCCGAGCCGGTCAGGAAGTTGAGAAAACGGCGCCGCGACAGCGGCGGCTCTTCAAACGGAACCAGGGCAGCGTCCATAGAAATCAACTCCTTGGTAACCCTCTCCTATTGTTATTTTGACAAACTATATAACTATATGTCGATAAAATATGTCGATAAAAAGTGGAGAGAAGATTTGGTTCTCCTCCTTGCCTGGGGACAAGGGGTTATCGAGCAGGTTCCTCTGCTTCGGGAATGAATACGGCGTACATGCCCCGCAGGTCTCCCACCTTGAAGTCGTAGGCCCGGTCTTGGGGGTACTTGCTGACAATGAAGGCCGGTCGCGAGTCCTTAGGCCCGTGACAGGCCAGGCAGCTAGCCTCGACGTTGATGCGGCGGTAGTAGCGAATACCTCTCTGGCCGTCCAGCACTTCCCGATCCCAAAAGCCAATGAGCTCCGGATCCCGCTGGAAACGGGCCAGGGCCATCGTGGCGTGTAGATTGTCGGGGGCGTGCTCCGGGTTACGGTACTTTTGGGCAATTTGCTTAACTTGCCAGCCATTTTCTTGGGCGAGGGCCTGTGCCTGCACCGCCACAGGGCGACAAACCTGCTTAAAGGTCTCGGCATCCACCGCCGCAGGCGGGGATCCGGCCAAGCTGGCCGCCAGGCCCCGCCGCAGTTGATCCAGGTATTCTACGGACTCCACCGCTTTGGCCAGTTGGGCGGGATCCGGCTGGGCCAGGGCGGCGGCAGCGCCCCAGCCCAAGCTGCCCAAGGCCAGCGCCAGCAGGAGCCATCTTCTCAGGTATGTCCACATCGTCTTGTCTCCTTCTCGAAGGGTGGATGTCAAAAAGTTTCTCTACGGGTGGGATGGCTGAGCAGCAGCTTGCTCCAGAGCCAGCTTTTTGGCAAGGCGGATTTGCTCCCCGTAGAACCAGATGGGAATGACCACCAAGGTCAAGGCGGAAGAGGTCAACATCCCCGTCAACAGCGTCCAGGCCAAGCCCGACCACACCGGGTCGGACAAGATGGGCACCGTGCCCAACATGGTGGTGATGCTGGTCAGCAAAATCGGACGAAAGCGAACGGCCCCGGCTGCCACAATGGCTTTTTCCAGGCTGACCCCCTGGGCCCGCTGATCGGCGATAAACTCCAGCAAGACGATGGCGTTGCGCACCACGATCCCCGCCAAGGCGATCACCCCAATCATGGCCGTGGCGCTGAAGTACACTCCGTTGAGGCTAAAGCCCACCAGGATGCCGATGAGGGCCAGGGGAATGCTGCCCAAGATGATCAGCGGAACCTTGAAGCTGCGGAACTGGCCCACCAGGATGAGGTAAATCAACAAAATGGCTACCAACATCGCGAGGCCCAGATCCCGGAACACGTCCAGGGTCAGCTTCCATTCCCCATCCCACTGGATCCAAAAGCCCTTGGGGAGGGGATGCCGCCAGAAATAGGCTATTTGATCCAAGACTGCATAGACCGAGGAGCGGCGGGCCATCTCGCCCATTACGTAGGCCACGGGCCGCTGGTCTTTATGGAAGATGGGCTCGTCGGCCACCGTGGGCACCCACTCCACCAGCTCCGACAGGGGAACCAGGGATCCCGTCGGCGTCGGCAGTTGAATGCGGTTGAGATCCTCCAGGCTTTGCCGGGCCGACGGCTCGAGGCGGACATGGATCCCCACGGGTGTCAGCTCCCCGGGCAGTTGCAGGATGCTGACGGTGGATCCCCGCAGGGCCAAGCTCAAGGTCTGGGAGACCTCCGCCGTGGTCAGGCCGACGCGGTTGGCCCGCTCCGGATCCACCTTCAGGGTCAACTGGGGAATGGGGTTTTTCACCGAGTCGTCGATGTCCACCACGCCCTCCGTCTCGCCAAACACCTGGCGCACCTGCTTGGCCAACTGCCGCAGTTGGGCGTAGTCGGGGCCATAGATTTCTGCCAGCAGGGTAGACCGCACGGGCGGCCCAGGTGGATCTTCCACCAGCTTGACGATGGCGTTGTGCCGCTCCGCCACCGCTTGCATAGCAGGCCGTAGGCGCAGCACGATCCCTTCCGAGTCGATCCGACGGGCTTCCGGCTGGCTGAGGTGGACGCGGATGTCGGCCACATCCTCGCCCTCGCGGCGGTAGGATCCCCGCAGCAGGCCGTTGAAGTCCACCGGCGCCCCCGTACCGACGTAGGTTTCAAAGCTAAACACCTCGGCATCCTGCTTGAGCACCTCCTCCAGCTCGCGGGCTACAGCGTCGGTAGCGGCCAGCTCCGTCCCCCGCGGCATATCCAACTGCACTAGGAAGGTGTCCTTGTCCGCCTTGGGCAGCATGCGAAACTTTACCACCTGGGTCAGGGGTAGGAGAAAGCTGGCCAAGAACAGGCCAGTGACCACCCCAATCAGCAGACGCCGCCGGAAGGCCGACTCCAGCAGCGGCTGCATCAGGCGGCGGTAGAGCCGATACAGGCGCGTTTCTTCCAGAGCGAGCTGGGGTGGAGAGGCCTCGGTGGAGGGCTTGAGGCGAATCCAGCGGGCCGCCAGAAAGGGGGTAACCGTCAGGGCCAGCGTTGTGCTGATGATCATCGCCACCGGCACATTAAAGGGGATCGGCCCCATGTAGGGCCCCATCATCCCCGTGACAAAGCGCATGGGCAGGAAGGCCAAAATGACCGTGATGGTGGAGAGAATAACCGGCACACCCAATTCCTCCACCGCGGCAATCGCCTCCTCCACCTTCTCGCGAAAGTTCATGCCGGGGCGCAGCTCAAAGCGACGGTGGATATTCTCCGTAACGGCGATGGCGTCGTCCACCAAGGTGCCCAGGGCCAGGATCAGGGCAAAGAGGGTGATGCGGTTAATCGTTTGGCCGGCAACCCAGCCCACGCCCAGCGTGCCGGCCAAAGTTAGCGGGATTACAAAAGCCACAATGGCCGCCTCCCGCCAGCCCAGGAAGATCAACAACAGGCCGACCACAATGCCGATGGCCTGGAAGAGGCTGTTGTAGAGGTTCCCAACCGCTTTCGAGGCCGTCCGCCCGTCGTTGCGGGTGACGGCAACTTGGATCCCGGGAGGCAACTGCGGCCGCAACTCTTCCAGCCGCCGAAAGATGGCCTTGGCTACGGTGACCGCGTTGGTTCCCGGCTTCTTGGCAATGCCGATGGTGACCGCCGGCTGGGTGATCCACTCTCCCGTCGAGCGGCGGCGCGGATCCGGATAGGGCTCTGTGATGGGCTCGTCGCTGCGGAAGTGGATGCGGGTCAGGGAGGTGCGCTCGGCAAACTCATCCCGCACGCTGGCTACATCTCTGAGATAGACCTCCGGCTTGATCTGAATAGCGGCCACGTCCTCAGCCGAAGCCAGCCGCTGTCCCCCCTCCAGGCGGATCTGCTGGGATCCCACCTCCACGTCTCCCGCCGGCAGTTGCAAGTTTTCGGCGGCAATGCGCTGGGCCACCTGGGTCGGGGAAAGACCATAGCTGGCCAGCCGCTCCGGATCCAAATCCACCCGGATGGTGCGGGGATGCCCCCCCACCAGCGTCAGGTGGGCCGTGTTGGGAAGGCTGCGCAGATCCTCCAGCAGCCGCTCTCCCACCCGCCGTAGCTGATTGTCGGTGTAGTCGGCCCCTGTCAAGGTCAGGGTAACGATGGGAACATCGTCAATGATGACCGGCTGCACCTGATAGCTGGCGCCAGGGGGGAATAGCTCCGGGTGGCTAAACAGATGGTTTTGCAGCTTAAACAGGCTGTCTTCCCAGTTTTCCCCCACCTCGTACTGCACCGTGATCAAGCCGCCAGAGGCCTGGGCCACCGAATAGATGTGGTCGATCCCTGTCAGCTCCCGCAGCTTCGCTTCCACAGGGGTAATCAGCGTCTTCTCCACAACCTCGGCGCTGGCCCCCGGATACTGCAGAATTACATCCGCTGCCGGGACAACAATCTGCGGGTTTTCTTCCTTGGGGGTCAAGGTCGCCGCCAGCAGGCCAAAGATGGCCAGGCCCACAATAATCAAGGAAGTAAGCTGGGCGTTGTTGATAAAGTAAGCGGTAACCTGCCCCACCCCTTGGCGCGGCTTCTCCAGCTCTGACATGGGAAAAATCCAGATTGGTTCATGCTTATACTACCATATAGCTATACTTTTATGCATCCATAGCTGCTCTTGCCCGTCTTTACTTTAGGAAGCTTTCGCCTGAGGTAGGCCCAGCAAAGGACGAACTGCTAATCGTGGCTGGGTCTAGGGGGGGATCCCGTCTTGGCAATCCAGTAGCCGCACTGGTGTTCTCCGTTTACCTGCCAGGTGAGGCGCTCTACCCGACAATCGGGCAGGGCGGCGGCAAACATCTCCAGCTCGTGGCCGCAGACGCTGGGAAAACGCTGGGCAATCTGGGCGATGGCGCAGTGGTGCTCCACCAAGACATATTGCTCGACGTACTCCTCAGCGCCTTCTGCTGCAATCGGGGCAGCCAGGTTGGCAGGATAGGGGTAGTACTCCGCCATGTAGCCCTCTGCCTGGCGCAACTGCACCAGGCGCTCCAGCCGCTCGGCCAGGGATCCGGAGCCCATCTGGGCTTGGTACTCCTGGGCTTTGCGCTGCCACTGCTGCTGGAGCAGGGATCCCATCTGTTCGGATCCCAGGGTTTCAGCCAGCGTATTGAGCAGACCGAGGGCAAACTCGTCGTAGCCGGTGGGGAATTGCGCTTCTCCTTGGGGGCTGAGCTGATAGAGGTGCTGGGGGCGGCCCAAACCGCTAGCTTGAGCGACATGGTGGATCAGCCCCTCTGCCTCCAGATCCTTGAGGTGGCGGCGAATGGCCTGGGGAGAAATGCCCAAGTGCTCTGCCAGAGTCTGGGCGGTGGCCTGCCCCGTCTTGCGTAGGTAGATCAAGATAGCCTGCTTGCTGGAAACGGGTTGCGTGAACGGATCGGTGATCTTGCGCGCGCTCTCCACCCTCGCCCTCCTGGTTAGACTGGGTTTACTCGGCTGCCGCTGCCAGCACCGCTACTTTGACAAGGGGATCATTGCTAAAGTAACCTGAGGATTAGTTAAGCAACAACCATGTTGTTTTAATTGGCCATCTGTTTTGCCCCTGTCCCTAACCGAGAGCCATCCATGTCTACGAGCGTCCGCACCCTAATTAGCCAGCCCTACAAGTACGGCTTTGTTACCGACATCGCCTCTGAGTCCATCGGCAAAGGCTTAAATGAGGACATCATTCGGCAAATCTGGGCCAAGAAGGGGGAGCCGGACTTTATGCTGGAGTTCCGGCTGCGGGCCTACCGCCAGTGGCTGAAGATGAGCGAGCCCACCTGGCCGAATGTGACCTACCCGCCCATCGACTACCAGAACATCGTTTACTACTCCGCTCCCAAGGTAAAGGAGAAGAAAAAGAGCCTCGACGAAGTGGATCCCGTGCTGCTGGAAACCTTTGAGAAGCTGGGGATCCCTTTGTCGGAGCAGAAGCGGCTGGCCAATGTGGCGGTGGACGCCATTTTCGACAGCGTCTCGGTGGCCACCACCTTCCGGGAAAAGCTGGCCAAGGAAGGGATCATTTTCTGCTCCATGTCGGAGGCGCTACGGGAGTACCCAGACTTGGTGCGCAAGTACCTGGGCACGGTGGTACCCATTGCCGACAACTACTACGCGGCGCTGAACTCGGCAGTGTTTAGCGATGGCTCCTTTGTCTATGTGCCCAAAGGGGTGCGCTGCCCGATGGAGCTGTCCACCTATTTCCGCATCAACAACGGCGAGTCGGGCCAGTTTGAGCGCACCCTGATCATTGCTGACGAGGGATCCTACGTCAGCTACCTGGAAGGCTGCACGGCCCCCATGTTCGACACCAACCAACTGCACGCGGCGGTGGTGGAGCTGATCGCCCTGGACAATGCCGAGATCAAGTACTCGACGGTGCAGAACTGGTATGCCGGCGACGAAAACGGCAAGGGCGGCATCTACAACTTCGTGACCAAACGCGGCCTCTGTCAGGGGGCAAACTCCAAGATCTCCTGGACGCAGGTGGAGACCGGCTCGGCCATCACCTGGAAATATCCGAGCTGCGTGCTGGTGGGGGAAAACTCGGTGGGCGAGTTCTACTCAGTGGCCCTGACCAACCACTACCAGCAGGCCGATACCGGCACCAAGATGATCCACATAGGCCGCAACACCCGCAGCAGAATTATCTCCAAAGGCATCTCGGCGGGGCATTCCAAAAACAGCTATCGCGGCCTGGTGAAAATTGGGCCCAAGGCAGAAGGCGCCCGCAACTTTTCCCAGTGTGATTCCATGTTGATTGGGGATCAGTGCAGCGCCAACACCTTCCCCTACATTGAAGTGCAAAACAACACTGCCAAAGTAGAGCACGAAGCTTCCACTTCCAAAATCGGAGAAGAGCAACTGTTCTACTTCCAGTCGCGCGGCATTTCTGTAGAAGACGCCGTCTCCATGATCATCAGCGGCTTCTGCCGAGAGGTGTTCAACCAATTGCCGATGGAGTTTGCCGTCGAGGCGGATCGGCTGCTGAGCCTGAAGCTAGAGGGATCCGTTGGCTAGATCCCTGGCGAGCGGCTATGCTCGTTGCCAATTGCCGAGCAGCCTGGCGCAGCTCCACCGTGGGGGCGGCGCTGAAGGGGTAGGTCTGTCCGCCAATACTTCGACCCAAGACGAACTGCTGACATGATCCGGGAAAACAGCCCTGTCATTCTATCTGTCCGCGATCTCACGGCTGAGATCGACGGTACCCCTATCCTCAAAGGGGTGAACCTGGAAATCCGGGCCGGCGAGATCCACGCCATCATGGGGCCCAATGGCTCCGGGAAGAGCACCTTCTCCAAGATCTTGGCCGGCCACCCCGACTACCGGGTAACAGGGGGCGAGATCCTCTATCTGGGCAAGGATCTCTTGGCAATGGAGCCGGAGGAGCGGGCCTGGGCCGGGATCTTCTTGGCCTTTCAATACCCCATCGAGATTCCGGGGGTGAGCAACTTGGACTTCTTGCGCGCCGCCTACAACGCCCGGCAGAAGTATCGGGATCAGCCGGAAATGGATCCCCTCGATTTTGACGACTTGGTGCGGGAAAAACTGAGCATTGTCAAGATGGATCCCGCTTTTTTGGAGCGCTCCGTCAACGAAGGGTTTTCCGGCGGCGAGAAAAAGCGCAACGAGATCCTGCAGATGGCGGTGCTGGAGCCGACGCTGGCTATCTTAGACGAGACGGATTCTGGCCTGGATATCGACGCGCTGCGCATCGTTGCCCAAGGCATTAACCAACTGGCCGGCCCTGAGAAGGCCATACTCCTCATTACCCACTACCAGCGCCTGCTGGAGTATGTAACCCCCGACTATGTGCATGTGATGGAAGGGGGGCGCATTCTCCTCAGCGGCGATAAGACCTTAGCGCTGGAGCTGGAAGAGCGGGGCTATGACTGGCTCAAGGAGGAGGTGGGATGAGCGCTGCGGTGCCCAAGTCCTCGGTTCGAGAAAGCGACGCCAGCGGTTTTGGCCGTCCCTTTCTGGAGCACATCCTCCGCCAAATTCCAGAGGTGGAAGATCCCCATACCACCCTGAGACAGCAGGCCCGCGCCCAACTGGCGGAACTGGGGATCCCCACCCCCCGCGAGGAAGACTGGAAATACAGCGACCTCTCGCCGCTGGTGGCCCACACCTTTCGCCTGGCCGGCCCTGGACAGGCAACGCTAGAGAAGGCCGTGCTGGAGCCCTGGCTGTGGCCGGAGAGCCGTCACAGCTATGCGGTGTTCGTCAACGGCTACTTTGCTCCCCACCTTTCTGACTTGAGCGGCCTGCCCTCAGCCCTGCGAATTGCTCCCCTAAGCCAGTCGGCTCCTGGATGGTTGCAAACCATCGCCAAGCTCGACGTCTTCAGCGCCCTCAACACCGCCCATCTAGGCGATGGGATCCAGATTGAGCTGCCACCCCAGCAGGAGGTTTTGCCGCCCTTGCACCTGCTCTGGGTGACGGTGGCCCCAGAGAGAGAAGCCGTTCTGGCCCAGCCCCGCTGTCTGGTGGCTTTGCAGGCCCACAGCTCCCTCACCCTGATTGAAGATCACCTCTCCTGGGGGGCCGGGATCCCCTTTGGCAACGCCGTTACCGAGATTGCCCTAGCTGAAGGATCCCGTCTACACCATGTGATCCTGCAGCGGCAGGGATCCCAGGCTTTTCACATCAACCAAACTGCTGTGCGCCAGGGCCGCCACAGCCACTACCGGCTACAGGCCATCCAGTGGGGATCCCAATTTTCCCGCCACAACCTGGAGCTTGCCCAGGTAGAACCCCAGGCCTACACCCACCTGCAGGGACTGACCCTGCTGAAGGGATCCCAGCACAGCGACACCCACTCCCGCCTGGTGCATCAAGCGCCCCACGGCAGCAGCCGCCAATTGCACAAGTGCATCGTGGACGAGGCGGCCCGTGCGGTCTTCAGCGGGCGCATTTTGGTGAGCCAAGCAGCTCAACTGACAGACGCCGCCCAGACCAACCGCAATCTGCTGTTGAGCCCCAAGGCGCGGGTGGATACGCAGCCACAGTTGGAGATCTTTGCGGACAACGTCAAATGTGCCCACGGGGCCACCGTCAGCCAACTGGAGGCCGAAGAAATCTTCTATTTGCAAAGCCGCGGCATTCCCCAGGCCCAGGCCAGGCAACTCCTCACCTATGCTTTTGCAGCCGAGATTCTCGAAGGGATCCCTTTGGCCCAGCTTCCTTCCCAGGTGGCCCAGCGCTTGGGATCCGGCTGAGTTGTCCCTCCCATTTTGCCCCAGCCCTTACTGCCATCAGCCAGTCTTGAAATGGCTGCTAGCGGCCTGCGTCGCCCGCGCCCGTCGAACGGCGGGACAAACGCCCGTGGCGTCGTCGGCTCCCGCTGAGAAGCCCGAAGTCCCTTACCGGCCCTGCGGGTGATGGCATTGGGCCGTAGGCTTGCTTTGGCTATTTTTCCGGCTCGTTGTGCAACACAACATCACAGCCCCTTTTGCTGAAGTTTGGAGAAGCCGTCTTGGGGGTTTAGGACGGCAGAGGGGTGGAAACTGGAGAAACAGATCTAGTCTGGTTGGCGCGACTTTATCATCGCCAATCCTGACCTGGCCCACTGCTTCAAGCAAGTCTCTTCCCCCGATCCTGCGGATCCCTCTGGCCTCTCCGCCGAAGCACCCAGGGCGCCGAAGAGCCATACCGATTCTCCAGCCTTTGTCGCCATCAAAGCAAAAGCTACAGCCCCCCTCCGCACTTGAGTCTCTGCTGCCCCCCTCACCTTTTACCACGGAAAGAACACCGATTGAACGCCTATTGAGAAGAGCCTTTCTCCCTTAGAGAACCACTTCAAGTAGTAGGAGAAAAATGTGACCTCGAAAAGAGCCCCCAACTTTTGGTTGCAGAAGTACGCCAGGAGGTTATGATCCTGGAGAGGACTGTAGGGCATCAGAAAATGTTGGATATACCACCACAACCTTTAACCGGGAAGGCTCTCCTGCAGAAGGTAGAAGCGTTGAGCCATCTTCCGCGCCGCGAGACGGCAAAGCGCTGTGGCTACGTAACCATGACCAAGACCAACAAGCTCCGCGTCAACTTAAATGAGTTTTACGATGCGGTGCTGGCGGCAAAAGGTCTGAGCCTCAGTCCAACTTCCAGCCGTGACAAGCGCGGCCGCGAGCCAACCTTTCGCGTGAGCGTTCACAAGAATGGTCAGATCATCATCGGGTCCGCTTACACCGAAAAAATGAATCTCAAGCCCGGCGATGAGTTTGAGATTCAGTTGGGCTATAAGCACATTCACCTCAAGCAAGTACTCAACGGCCAGGTGATGGAGGACTCAACCTCGAACGAAGAAGCTGCCCCCAAAAAGACGCGGAGCCGCAGGAAAAAAACAACAGGAGCTTGAACCTCTTCTGGAGTTGGGCAAGGGAATCCAGTTGAGAAACTGTCACTGCAGGGCTTTCTCTCCTCCAAACCCTCCATAAGATGGGATCCGAAGCGTGGGTTTATTGACTTGCCAACCCTAGATCTGAAGATCCCTATGTACCAGACTGTTCAACCTCCTCTCAAATTTCTGCCGCCGCGATTGACGCCTTGGGTGGTTCGTTTGGCGCAGGCGGGTTTGCCCTTCTGGTTGCGCTGGGCCAAAGGGATCCCGCGCGTTGAGGTAGATGGGGGCGAGCGTTTGGCTCAGCTTTATCAGCAATTCGAGGCAGGCAAGATTCGCCTGTTGGTAGCCTTTCGCCACCCCACCCTTGACGATCCCCCCTGCCTGATGTACTTGTTTTCCCATCTTCTGCCTCAGGTGGCTCGACAACAGGGGATCCGCCTGCGGCAGCGGCCCCACGTTTTGTTTGTCTACGACCGCGGCCTGCCACTATGGCTGGGCTTCATTGGCCGCTGGGGGCTTCCCCGGCTGGGCGGGATCCCGATTTTGCGGGGCCGTCTGGATCGGGCAGGGCTGAAGAGCTCTCGCGAGCAGTTGGTGTCAGGCCAGTACCCACTGGCGGTGGCTCCAGAGGGGACGATCAACGGCATGAGTGGGCTGCTCAACCCGCTGGAGCCGGGGGTGGCGCAAATGAGTTTTTGGGCGGTGGAGGATCTGCATAAGGCGGGGCGCCCGGAGGAGGTGCTGATCTTGCCGGTGGGCCTCCGCTACTCCTATTTGAGGGATCCCAGTGCGGCCCTGGACAGGTTGCTCCGCCGTATGGAGGCCGATTGCAAGCTCCCGGCCACGCGCTCGGCACATGTCGGCAAGGGGTTTCTGATGGCCCGCTTGCTTCGCCTGGCCGAGCATTTGATTCAGGTTATGGAGCATTTTTACGAGCGCTTCTACGCCCCCGCCCTGCCCTCTGCCGCTCGGGTCAACCTCAAAGAGGGAGAAGGTCTGTGGGCACGTCTGCAAAGCCTATCGGATCTGGCCCTGCGCGTGGCCGAGCAGCACTTTGGCCTGCAGCCCCAGGGGAACTTGATCGAGCGGCGGCATCGCATCGAACAGGCAGGCTGGGCCTGGATCTACCGGGAAGATATCCCTGATATTGCTGCGCTTTCGGCTTTGGAGAAGGGGCTGGCCAATCGCGTTGCCTCGGAGGCCAGCTTCCACCTCTGGCACATGCGCCTAGTGGAGACCCTGATGGTGTTTGCCGTGCGTCCCCTGCCGGAGCAGCCCGGCCTGGAGGAACTGGCCGAAACTGCCCTGCGGCTGTGGAACCTGTTGGTCTGGATCAAAGGCAAAAACGCCGTCGGCGCTGCCCCTCCCAGATTGGGGCCGCGGCTGGCCCGTTTCAGCATCGGGGATCCCCTCTCGGTTTCAGAGCGCTGGCCCGCCTATCAGGCCAACCGCCGGCAGGCCGTACAAGCTCTAACCCAAGATTTGCAAGCGGAGATGGAGCGGCTGCTGCAAGGGAGCCCACGCTCGCCTGCGGCCATGGCCGTCGGTTGAGATCTGGGTTGGTTGGCCTTGTCGAAGGGAGCGGGAAGGCCTGTGCCGAAACTGATACCAGCCTGTTGTTGGGAAGTGTAACAATTCCTCAGGATGTTTTTTGAGACGTTTTGTGGGAGCAAGACGAACTTTTGCGTTATCTGACAAGAAAATGAAGGAAAAGGGAAGCTTCTGACGCTTGCGGTAGAAAGGTACCAGGAAGAAAGGTAGTGAGGCGCGTTGGCCTTCGCCTATGTCTGATGAGCTGCTCCGCGCAATTCGTAGGCGCGACCTAGAGGCCGCCACCTCAGCCGTGCAGCGCTTGCGTTCCCGCCACCTGAGTGAGGCTGTGATTACCTCAATGGTGATGGTGGCCGTGGAGCGATTGGCCTGGGACGAGGGCGATCGGGCTGCCGCCAGTTGGTTGCTACGTCACTGCGCTCGACGACGCTGAAAGGGATCCCCTCCCCTTCTAAGGGGGCTGTCCGTCAACTGGATCCCTGCCTCTGTTTCCTAAGGTGCCGATGGCCGCCTCTGCTGCTCCCTGCGCGGATAAACCCAGTGAGCGGGCATTGGCTCAGCTCTGCTGGAGTGGCTAGGATCTCGGCCAGTTCCACCAGATTTTTTTACTCTTGTTTATTCTTGCTCGGCTCGTCAGGGTTCTTGTTCGGATCGTCAGGATGCTGACGATCTTCCTCAAAGAACATCAACCTCCGAAGACGAGCTGAGCGGTAGTCGGAGAGGCGCAGCGCAAGGGAGCGCCACGCTCTTTTGCTGCCCAGGCCGGACTTCTCGTAAAGCAGAGACGCGCTGGGAGCGAAGCCGAAGTCATGGGCATCTTTGATGGCAGCCAGATCGGCGCTTAAGAAAACAAACTGCCAGCCGTCTTTCTCCGTTTTTTCTTTGATCATCTTCTCAATTTGCTCTTTGCGGAACTCGCGACTGGCGTTCTCTTGGCCATCGGTTACCACCACCATAAGCACCCTGGCAGGGCGATCTGCTTCGCCGAGTTTGCTGAGACTGTTTTCCAGATCGTTGAGGAGTCCTTGTCGGCGCAGATCCCTGCCTCCCCCTTCCCAGGGAGAGAGACTAGGAGACAGTCTCACCCTTGTCCGCAATGACCGCCAAACCCGTTAAAAGCCCAACCCATCCGCTCCTGAAGTGACAATACCCCTCTCGGTGTCCAAGGTAACGATGGCCCCGTCGCGGATGAGGCGCGTAGCATCCTTAACTCCCACCAGCACCGGCACCCCCAACCGCAGACCGATCACCGCCGCATGGGAGGAGGCCCCATCTTCTTCGGTGATCACCCCAGCCGCCTGTTTGATCGCCTCCACATAGTTGGCATCGGTAGCGCGAGCAACCAAGATGTCGCCAGCGGTGATTTTGCTGGCGTCGAGGCTAGATCTGAGGATGCGGGCCGGGCCGCTGACAGTGCCTTTGCCAAACCCTCTGCCTTTGGCCACCACTGCCTTTACTACCTCTACCTTAATCAGATCGGTGGAGCCGGATACGCCTGGCAAAGTGCCGGCGCTGAGCACCACCAAGTCGCCATCCTTGAGCAAACCTTCTTCCTGAGCCACGTTGATGGCGGCCTGAAAGGTCTGGCGGGTGGTAGGCAAATCCATGACCAACAGGGGCCGTACCCCCCACACCAACTGCAGTTGCCGCGCCACCTCTACATGAGGAGTTACCGCCAAGATCGGGGTGCGAGGGCGAAACCTGGAGACATTGCGAGCCGTAGCCCCAGTTTTAGTCAGGGTCATCACCGCCACCGCATCCAACTCCTGGGCAATCTCCCCTACGGCGCGGCTAATTGAGTCGGCGATCAGGGTTTTGGGCCGGGACGAACCATTGCTACCAGAGCTGTTGTTGTTTTGGCTCAGCTCCTGCAGGGTGAGGGCGCGCAGGTGTTGGCGGCGATCGACATAGATTGGGCTGAAGTAATCCCGTTCGATGCGCACGGCAATGCGGGCCATGGTCGCCACCGCCTCGACGGGATATTTGCCTACCGCCGTCTCGTTGGAGAGCATGACGGCATCGGTGCCATCCAAAATAGCATTGGCCACATCCGAGATCTCAGCCCGAGTGGGACGAGGGCTGTGAACCATGCTGTCCAGCATTTGGGTAGCAGTGATCACCGGGATCCCTAAGCAGTTGGCCATGGCGATCATCCGCTTCTGCAAAATCGGCACCTCTTCCGCCGGCAGCTCTACACCCAGATCTCCCCGCGCCACCATTACCCCGTCGCTGAGGGCCAGGATCTGGGGCAGTTGTTGGATGGCCTCGTGTTTTTCAATCTTGACGATGATAGGAACCCGCTTGCCGACAGCGGCCATCAGTTCCCGCAGCTCCAGCACATCAGAGGGATCCCGCACAAAGCTAAGGGCCACCCAGTCCACCCCTTGGTTGAGGCCGAAGTAAAGGTCTGCCTTATCTTTTTCGGTAACGGCGCGGATGCTGAGGCGCACGCCGGGGAAGTTCACTCCCTTGTTGTCGGAGAGGGTGCCGCCGACAATGGTGCGGCAGAAGAGCTCCCCCGCCTCGGGATCCACTGCCTCCACCCGCATCTCCACCCGACCGTCATCGAGGAGGATCGTCGCCCCTTCCGGCACCTCTTGGGCCAGCTTGTCGTAGGTGACCCAACTGCGCTCCTGGGATCCCAAAATGGGCTTGCTGGTCAACACGAAGGGATCCCCGCTCCTGAGGGTAATCGAGCCTTCGGCAAACTTGCCCAGGCGAATTTTGGGCCCCTGCAGATCTTGCAAAATGGCGACCTGGATGCCCAGGTCCATAGCGGTTTGGCGGATGAGGCGGATGTTGCGGCGGTGCAGATCGTGATCCCCATGGGAGAAGTTGAGGCGAAGGGTGGTTGCCCCTTGCAGGATCATTTCCCTTAGGATGGCGGGGTTGGAGCTGGCAGGGCCGATGGTGGCGACAATTTTGGTGCGTCGAAAAGACTCGCTCGAATGCATGGCAATCTTTACCAAGGGAGAGCAGCCCAGATTGTTTCCCCACACGGGGATCCCCTTGATACGATAACCCGTTTTGACACTCCCCGCACTTAAGTGGCAAGGATTTTCAAGCAGCCCAGAAGCAAACTCCTAAAGGCCTTGTCAAAGCGCCTCTGCTAACTCCCCACAGACAAAGTCCAAAAGTTGCCGTTACTTCGTGTTGATTGCCGCATTGGCGTCGGCAGTGATTAGCCAACCATCTAAGGTTCTCAACAGTCCACACTTCACCTGCTTTCCTATCAACTTCTACCCTTCAGGTTTTTTACTGCCTCTGGGCAGAAAATCGCCATCCAGAAAGCTGGCCAAGGTCTCCAGACCCCCAGTGCGAACAGAAGTATAAGCTTCCTCAGTCTCGAGAAACCTCATACCCAACCGTCGGCATGGCTGCTCTGGGTATTGCTTGGGCCTTGCCGTAGGCATTGGCATAAGCTGCTTTAGCCTTGCCACCTAGGTTTGCTTAATTCTTCAGGGATTCCAACCACTCGTGTCGGCAGGCCAGAGGCCTTAGACGGCCATGCCAATCCCAGGCTGGAGGTAGTGTAGGCAACTAGAGTTGCCGGGGCTACCGAGCCGATTTCAGCTAGAAACCGCAGGAGCCCCGCCCTGTACCCCCGTATACGGGGGGAGGGGGGCCGGTCAGGGCCGGGAGGAAT
>NZ_JANSIZ010000035.1:0-28818 GCF_047462315.1 Synechococcus sp. H60.2
GAGCTGGCTCACAGAGACAGCTTTGGGAGAGGGGCCGGGGGTGAGGGGTACCAGGGCAGCTTGAGAGCTAAGGCAGCGCTCTAGCCGGCCAGGGCCAGGCGGGCGCCGTATTCTGCTGCCGACCAGAGTTTCCAGGCAGAGTTGCCCTGTAGCTCCAAGACAAGGTCGTGGTAGGCCAGGAGAGTGGGGCGGTGGCCGACGCTGACGTAGGTGGTGTTGAGGTGTTGCAGTTGCAGGTAGAGCAGCTTTTCGTTGGCTACATCTAGAGCGCTGGTGGCCTCGTCCAAAATGGCGTAGCGGGGCTGAGTAATCAAAATGCGGGCAAAGGCCAGGCGCTGCTGTTCCCCCAAAGAGAGGGTGCTGGCCCAATCTTTCTCCACGTCAAAGCCGCCCACCCGCTCCGGCAAATCGGCTAGGTTCACCTGGGCCAAAACCCGGATGAGATCTGCATCGCTGAGATCCCGGCGACGACCTGGATAGAGGAGTTGATCCCGCAGGGATCCCAGCAGCATGTAGGGCTTTTGCGGCAGGAAAAGCATCTCGGTGGTGTCGGGGCGGGCGATGGATCCCTGGCCGTTGTTCCACAGGCCGGCAATGGCCCGCAGCAGGGAGCTCTTGCCGCTGCCGCTGGCCCCCACAATGAGCAGCCGTTGGCCCGCCTCTAAACTCAGGGACAGATCCCGCACCAGGGTTTGTTCCGAGTTTGGTGTTAGCAAAGTAACGTGCTGCAGCGCCAGTTGGGGAGCAATGCGAGTTTGGATGGTGCTCTCCCGGTCGCGGGTGTGGCGCAGGGCCGGATTCTCCAACGTTTCGTAAAAGGACCCTAGACGGTTGATCCCGGCGGCAAAGCTGGAGATGCTCTGGATCTGGTTGGCCACAATTGAAAGGGCACTCAGCACCTGGCTGAAAGCAATGGTGGCCTGGGTAATGGTGCCAAAATCCCGTACGCCGCTAAAGTAAAGGGGGGCCACAATTACATAGGGCACAATGCGTGTGAAGTAGTTATAGGCATACTGAAAAATGTCAATAATAGCCTGCCAAATGATTAACAAGTCAAAGTTGCGCAGGGCAGCGGCAAAGCGATTCAAGATCTGCCTCAGCTCTAGGTCTTCTCCCTGGTAAAAGGCGATGGACTCAGCGTTGTCCCGCACGTGGACTAGGCTGTAGCGAAAGTCAGCCTCGTAGCGCAGTTGATCGAAGTTAATTTTAATTAGCTTGCGTCCAGCCACAATGGCAATGGCGGTGCCAATGGTAGCGTAGATAACCAATCCCACCGCCAAGGGGCGGGAGATGCTGTAGAGGATGCCGGTAAAGGCGTAGAGGGTGAGGATCGAGTCGAGAATATCCAGCAAAAAAGAAAGGGTAGTGCCGGTAAAGGAGCGAACGTCTTCGGAGATGCGCTGGTCGGGGTTGTCGATTTCGGTGTTGGCGGCGTTGGAATCCAGCTCGTAGTAGGCCCGGCGATCAAAGTAGCGATCCAGAAAGTGGTCGGTCAGCCATTCCCGCCAAAACAGCCCCAGCTTCAGCCGTGTATACCGATAGATCACCAAAATGGGAATGGCCGAGATGATCAACACCCCGTAGATGATTAAAAACTGCCAGAAGGTGTTCTCTTCTTTTTGTTGTAGGGCGGTGTCGATAAACCGAAAGATAAAGCTGATCATCACGTTTAATCGGTTTACCGTTAAAGATAGAAACAGCAAAAAGGTCAACAACAGCCATTGCAGCCAGCGCCGCTGAATCTGGCGCCACACCAGCCCAAAGGCCAGGCTGCTCAGAGCCAAGCTGGCTGCGGCCACCCACAGCAGCGGCGAGGCCAAGTTTCTCTCCGTTTGCGCCACCAGCCCGGCTGCTACATTGGTAAAAAACTCTGGGAACAGGGCCTGACCAACCAAGGTCACCCCAATCTCCACAAAGAACATCAAGGCAACCACAAACACCATGGCCGCTGCCAGCAAGCCAAAGAAAATCCAGCCCCCGTAGCGCACCCGCGGATAAAAGTAGGGCTGAGCTACCGTGATAAAGCGGTCCCAAAGTTTGCGGTCGAAATTAAATTGAGCGGCTTGGGATTCCATGGTTGTGGTCGTGGTCAAGAGGGTGGGATCGACATCTTTCAGGCTAGCAGGCCAGGGATCCCTTCTCGGTCCACCAGGAGCAAATCCCTTCGCCTCTGAGGAAGAGCCCCGCTGCCCATGCTGAGCCAGTGCTGGTAGGGATTATGTCCAGCTCCTGCGCGGGAGCCTACTTTTGCCCAAAGCTTCTGTTTTCAGTTGGGATCCCCTTGCAACCGCTTTTGCCAGGCCGCTTGGGCCGCCAGCCACACCGTCTGAACCGGCACGCGAAACGCTTGGGCGCGGGCCACGCAGTCGCGGAACTCCGGCTGGGCGTTGACAAGGCGGCCATGGTGATAGGCCACCTTGATGTCCACCAGGCCGTAGGGGGTTTCCACCCGCTCGATCCGGCGCTCCAGGACGGTGCGCTGCTGCTGGGAGTGGCGGATGCCCAGGGTGGTGGTTTCCCGGAAGATGAGCTCCTGGCACTCCGGCACCCGATCCGGCGGGCAGATCACCGTCAGTAACACTCCCGGCCGCCCCTGCTTCATGGTGATGGGTTGGGTAAACACGTCCCAGGCGCCGAGGGCCAGCAACTGCTCGCAGGTATAGGCAATCACTTGGGGGTTGAGGTCGTCAATCTGCGTTTGCAACACTGAGACGATCTCGGTTGGCTCTTCCCCCTGGGACTGACCAATCCAGAGACGAAAGATGTTGGGAATGGGCAACTCGCGGCTGCCGGCCCCGCGCCCCACTTTTTCCAGCCGCAGCGGTGGACAGGGCCCAAACGCTTCTGCCAGCGCCACCGCCAGGGCTGCGCCGGTGGGGGTAACCAGCTCGGCTTCCACGCCGTTGCTAAACACTGGCACCCGTCCCATTTCCCACAGCTCAATCACCGCCGGCACGGGCACCGCCAGTTGGCCATGTTTGGTGCTCACCCAGCCACCGCCAATGGGATGGGGAGAGGAGATCACCCGCTCCACCTGCAGCCAATCCAGGCTGATACAGGTGCCGACGATATCCACCAGGGCATCGACGGCCCCCACCTCGTGGAAATGCACTTTTTCTAGGGGCACCTGATGGACTTTTGCCTCTGCCTGCGCCAGCTTCTCAAAAACTTTGAGGCTGCGGGCCTTGACCGCAGGGGCCAAGCGGGATCCGGCAATCAAAGCCTGGATCTCCCTCCAGGAGCGGGCGGGCGGGGACTCGTCCAACACCTCCACCACCGCTTGCAGAGCCGGCTGGCCGCACCGCTGCACCCGGCATACCTGCAGGCTGTATTCTCCTTCGATGCCCAGCGCCTGGAGCTGCTGGTTGAGATACTCCAGGGGCACCCCGCAATCCAGCAGAGCCCCCAAGCACATATCGCCGGCAATGCCTGCCGCGCAGTCCAAGTAGGCCACCTTCATAGCAGCGTTGAAACGGGAGGGACGGCTCCACCCAGTTTTGCCCAGAGTGGTGGCGATGCCAACGGGAGGGGCTGCCGCCAAGGCCAAAATAGGAAAAACTTCCGCCGCAAGGAGGGATCCCAAATGCTGTTGCAGCCCAATCCTTGGCTCCGCTTTTCCCTGGGGATCCTGCTGGGGGCAACGCTGTTGCTGTGGGGATCCCCGGCGGGATCCCAGACTCGCCTCAACTTTAGCAATGCCAATTTGCAGGGGCAGGATCTGTCGGGTCAGGACTGGCGGGGCAGCAGTTTTGTCAGCGCCAACCTGCAGGGTGCCGAGCTGCACGGGGCCAACCTTGCCGGCGTGGCCTTTACCAAAGCCAATCTGGCGGGGGCTAACCTGGCGGGGGCAGATCTCAGCAACAGCCTGTTGGATCTGGCCAACCTAGCAGGCGCCGACCTCAGGGGGGCCAACCTCAGGGGAGCCATTGCTGCGCGGGCGGTTTGGCAAGGGGCGCAGATTGGCGGCGCTGACTTTAGCGACGCCTATGTGGATCGGGCAGCCCTGCGGGAATTGTGCCAGCGGGCTGAGGGATCCCATCCCGTAACAGGCGTTGCCACCCGCGCAAGTCTAGGCTGCCCCTGAAAGCCGGCAAAGGTGAAGAAAACAGGATCCCTGAACCCTCTTGGCTGGATTGCCCTTTAGATTGGGGAAGGTGTTGACCCTGCCCCACCATGAGCAAGCCCAGCTTCGCAGTCATTGGCCTAGCGGTGATGGGGGAAAACCTGGCCCTCAACGTCGAGCGCAATGGCTTTCCTGTTGCGGTCTACAACCGGACTCGCGCCAGAACCGAGCAGTTCATGCGAGGGCGGGCCCAAGGCAAGCAGATTACCCCTGCCTACAGCCTGCCCGAATTGGTGCAACTGTTGGAGCGGCCCCGCAAAATCTTGATCATGGTCAAAGCAGGCCCGCCAGTGGATGCCATCCTCGACGAGCTCAGGCCGCTGCTGGAGCCAGGCGACATCCTCATCGATGGCGGCAACTCCCTCTACAGCGACACCGACCGGCGTGCCGAGGCCCTAGAAGCCAGCGGGATCCACTTTGTCGGCATGGGGGTGAGCGGCGGGGAAGAAGGCGCCCTCAACGGCCCTAGCCTCATGCCCGGCGGCAGCCTGGAAGCCTACCGCCAACTGGAGCCCATCCTCACCAAAATTGCCGCCCAAGTGCCGGACGGCCCCTGCGTCACCTACCTGGGACCCAAAGGGGGCGGGCACTACGTGAAGATGGTGCACAACGGCATCGAATACGGCGACATGCAACTGATCGCCGAGGTCTATGACTTGATGCGCCGGGGCTTGAAGCTGACGGCCTCCCAGATGCAGGAGATCTTCCAGGCCTGGAACGAGACGGAGCTGGAGTCGTTTTTGATTGAGATTACCGCCAAGATCTTGGGGACGCTGGATCCGGAGACGGGCAAGCCGCTGGTGGATCTCATCTTGGACAAAGCAGGCCAGAAGGGCACGGGCCTGTGGACGGTCAAGGACGCCCTGGATCTGGGGGTGCCGGTGCCCACCATTGAGGCAGCAGTGCAGGCCCGCCTCCTCTCCTCGATGAAGGAAGAGCGGGTGGCCGCCTCGCGGCAGTTGCCAGGGCCGGGAACAGCCTTTGAAGGGGATCCCGACCGCTTCCTCCAGGATCTGCGCGCCGCCCTCTACTGTTCCAAGATCTGCTCCTACGCCCAGGGGATGGCGCTGCTCAAGCAAGCCACCGTTGCCCACGGCTATGTTTACCCCTTTAGCGAGATCCCTCGCATCTGGAAGGGGGGCTGCATCATCCGCGCCCGCCTCCTGAGCAGGATCCAGGCGGCCTACCAGCGGGATCCGGAGCTGGTCAACCTGCTTTTGGATGAGGAGTTTCAGCAGGCCATCCAGGAACGGCAGGGATCCTGGCGGCGGGTGGTGACCACCGCGGCTACCCTAGGGATCCCGATCCCGGCCATTAGCGCTTCCCTGGCCTACTACGACAGCTACCGCACTGCCGAGCTGCCCCAGAACCTCACCCAAGCCCAGCGGGATTTCTTTGGCGCCCACACCTTTGAGCGCATCGACAGGCCGGGGGTTTTCCACCACGCCTGGAACGCCTAGGCAGGATCCCCCTCTGGTGCGGCCGCTAGACCCAGCGGCGTCTGCTTCAAGGTAGAGCCCCACGCCTCGGTATGGAAAGGCTCTCCTTCTTGGGGAAAATCCCTGCGGAAGTGGGATCCGCGGCTTTCCTCCCGCAGCAGAGCCCCTTGCCCCACCAGGCGGGCAAGCAGCAACAAACTCCCGGCCTCGACCTCCTCCCGGCTGGCCCAGGGCTTCTCCTCCAGGGGCAGGGCTTCTGCAAAAGCCAGAAAAGCCCGCAGCCGCTCTCCCTCCCGCACCACGCCCAGCGCCTCTCCCACCTGCTGCCTAAGCTCGGGAAGAAGAGAGGGCGGCGCGGTCAGCACAGGTAGAGCCTGCACCTGAAGGGGTGGCTCCTGGAGCTCCCGCAGGGCAGCTAGAGCAGCTCGCTTGCCCATGACCAGCCCTTCCAAGAGGCTGTTGGAAGCCAAACGGTTTGCCCCGTGCAACCCTGTGGAAGCCACCTCCCCGGCAGCATAGAGGCCCGGCAGGCCAGTGAAGCCAAAGGCATCCGTTCGCACCCCGCCCATGACGTAGTGGGCAGCGGGAGCAACCGGCAGGAGGTCTTTTCCAGGATCCAGCCCCAAAGCGCGGGCAGAGGCAACAACGGTGGGAAAGCGCTCCTCCAGATCTGGCACAGCCCGTAGATCAAGATAAACTCCCCCCGTCCGCTGCCGCTCCCAGAACACCGCCTGGGCCACCACATCGCGCGGCGCCAGCTCGCCCAGCTCCGTATAGCAAGGCATAAAGCGCTCCCCCCAGGCGTTGAGAAGCACGGCCCCTGCCCCTCGGGCAGCTTCACTGACCAGGGCTCCATTGGGCAAGGCGGTGGGGTGAAACTGCACAAACTCCAGATCCCTTAGGACAGCTCCTGCCCGCCAGGCCAAGGCCATCCCATCCCCGCTGGCCCCCGGCGGAGCCGTCGAGAGGGGGAAAAGGCTGCCAAACCCGCCTGTAGCTAAGAGAACTGCCCCTGCTTTCACCTGCAGTGGCCCATCTGGCCCCAGCAGCAGGGCCCCCCCTACCCTGTCTCCTGCCATCAAAAGGCTGAGGGCTGTGTATCCCTGGAGAGGCGGCTTGTGCAGGCGAGCCAGCAAACCTTGCAATAGCCACAGCCCGCTCCGATCCCCTCCCAGATGGCGTATCCGCGCCCGCGAGTGGCCCCCTTCCCGCACCGGCTCCGGATGGAAGGGCAGCCCCCAGGACAAAAGCCTCTCCAGGTGAAAGGGGGCTTCCTGCAGGATGGAGCGGGCCACCTCCACTTCCACCAAGCCACGGCCTGCTTGCAGGGTGTCCTGGAGGTGGGCTTCCACATCTGCTGCATCCAGTGGAAAAGCTATCCCCCCCTGCGCCCAAGGAGTGGATCCAGAAGGCAAGGGATCCTTGCTTACCACCAGGGTTCTGGCTCCCTCTGCTTCCGCCCACAGGGCTGCATAGATCCCTGCCACCCCTGCCCCCAGGATCAAGAGGTCTGTTTCCGCTAGGAAAGACGTAGACAACACTGGAAAAACAGACCCTCGCCAAGGGTGCTCCCTCTAGGCTCCAGCAGGCACTGACAGCATGGCCAGGATGGACTTGCGGGCTTTTTCGGCCACCGCCTCCGGCACCTGGATCACGTAGCGCATCTCCACTAGGGAGCGGTAGATCTTCTCCAGGGTAATTTTTTTCATATACTCGCAGACGGCGTCCGCCTTGACGGGGATAAAGGTCTTATCGGGGGCCTCTTTTTGCAGCCGGTGGAGAATGCCCACCTCGGTGGCAACCACAAACTCGCGGCTGGCCGAAGTTCTGGCATAACGCACCATCCCCTCGGTAGAAAGGAGCTTGGCGTCCGGCTTGAGAAATAGACAACTGGAGCCGCAACTGCACTCGGGGTGGATGAGGAACTCCGCCTCCGGGTACTTTTCTGCCATTGCCTTGAGGTGCTCCTCGCGAATGCCCACATGGACGTGGCACTCGCCGGGGAACAGATCCAACTCCCTCCCCGTTGTCTGGGCTACATAGGCCCCTAGGAACATATCCGGCACAAAGAAGATGGGGCGATCCGGCGGCAGGCTGGCCACCACCTGCACAGCGTTGGCGCTGGTAACGCAGACATCGGCCAGGGCTTTAATCTCGGCGGCCGTGTTGACATAGGCCACCACCAGCCCCTCGGGGTTGGCCTCCTTCCAGCGCCGCACATCCTCAGGCCGGATGCTGTCGGCCAGGGAGCAGCCCGCCTCTAGATCCGGCAGCAGCACCGTCTTTTCCGGGTTGAGGATAGCTGCCGTCTCGGCCATGAAGTGGACGCCAGCAAAGACAATGACCTGGGCATCTGTCTTTTGGGCCGCGCGGGCCAGGCCCAGGGAGTCTCCCACAAAGTCCGCCACTTCCTGCACCTCGGGGAGTTGGTAGGAGTGGGCTAGGATAACGGCCTGCCTTTCCTGCTTGAGTCGAGCAATTTCCTGGACAAGGGTTTCTTGGGTCATGGTGAACCTTCTGTTTTGGCTGGGCCGGCCACGGGTGCAGATCTGGACTGGTGCGGGGCTAAGGAGAAGTTGCCAGCAGGCAGCAACTGGCCTTCCTGCTTTAGGCGGAATTGTTACCTAGCCTAGCATTAGAAACAGCGCTCCCTGGGGCAAACCTCAGGGCCGCACCACGAGCAAGGAGAGATCCAGGGCCTTGGCCGAGTGAGTCAGGGCCCCCACACTGATGTAGTCAACGCCTGCCTCCGCCGCTTGCCGGGCGCGCTCTAGGTTCATGTTGCCGCTGGCTTCTAGGGGAACTTTCCCCCCTACCCGTTGAACGGCAGCCCGGATCTGCTCCAAGGGGAAGTTATCGAGAAGGATTAGATCGGCGCCTGCCGCCAAAGCCTCCTCCAGCTCCTGGAGGTTGCGCACCTCAACCTCGACCTTGAGGTGGTGGGGGGCACCTGCTTTGGCGCGCTGGACGGCTGCCAAGATGCCGCCGGCACCGCGAATGTGGTTTTCCTTAATCAAGATGCCGTCGAAGAGGCCAAAGCGGTGGTTTTTGCCGCCTCCTACCCGCACAGCATATTTCTCCAGAGCGCGCAGGCCGGGGGTGGTCTTGCGGGTGTCCAGGAGCTGGGTCGAGGTTCCCCGCAACGCCTCTACGTAGGTGTGGGTAAGGGTGGCAATGCCAGAAAGCCTTTGGAGAAGGTTCAGCGCTAGCCTTTCTGCTGCCAGAATCCCCCGCAGGGATCCCTTGAGCTGGACCACTGCTTGGCCGACGGCCACGCTCTCCCCTTCCTCTGCTTTGGGAGCGAACTCCAGCTGGGGATCCACCAGCCGGAAAACCCGCCTGGCAATCTCCAGACCCGCCAGGATCCCTGCCTCCTTAGCTAGGATCACCGCCTCGCCCTCTACTCCGGGGGGCAGCGTCAGCTCGCTGGTGAGATCGCCGTGGCCGAGATCTTCCTGTAGCCAGGCGCACAGGGTCTCCTCCGGGATGTAGAATGCTGGCATCATCTTTTGCTTGAGTTGCTTATGGCCTCGACTGGATCCTCTCAACCCGATAGCGGCACCTTCAGCCGTCGTCAGTTGCTCAAAGCAGGAGCTGCTGCCCTTGGGGGAAGTCTGCTGGCGGCAGCGGCTGCTCGATCCTCCCCCACTCTCATCGTGGCTCAGGGATCCAAACTCGACCGGGTTTCCTATGCTACCAACTGGTATGCCCAGGCGGAGCATGGCGGCTTTTACCAGGCGGTGGCCACAGGCATCTATCGCGAATATGGGCTAGACGTCACCATCAAGATGGGCGGCCCTGGCGTCAACATTACCCAGATTTTGGCCGGCGGAGCTGCCGACTTTGCCATGGGGGGAAGCGCGGGAGTCATCAACGCCGTGCGGGAAGGGATCCCGCTCATCTGCGTGGCGGCTATTTTCCAAAAAGACCCCCAGGTTCTCCTTGCCCATCCCGGCACCCAGCGCTTGGAGGATCTCAAGGGCCGACCCATCTTCGTGGCCAAAGGGGCTTTTACTACCTACTGGCCCTTTCTGCGGGCCAAGTACGGCTTCACCGACGACCAGACCCGCCCCTACAACTTCAACCCCGGTCCCTTCTTGGCGGATCCCACCTCAGCGCAGCAGGGGTATCTCACCTCTGAGCCTTTTGCCATTGAAAAACAAGGAGGCTTTAAGCCGGTAATTTTTCTCCTAGCCGACTACGGCTACAACCCCTATGCCACAACCATCGAGACGCGGCGCCAACTGGTGGAAACCAAGCCAGACCTGGTGCAGCGATTTGTGGATGCCTCTATCAAGGGCTGGTACAGCTTTCTGGAGGATCCCCGCCCCGCCTATCGCCTCATCAAGCAGGATAACCCGGAGATGACCGATGAGCAGTTGGCCTATAGCTTTGAGAAGTTGAAGGAGTACGGTGTTATTTTGTCCGGCGATGCGCTAGAAAAGGGCATTGGCGCCATGACCCACGAACGTTGGCAAAGCTTCTTCGAGAGTATGACAGTGGCGGGTGTCTTTGAGCCAACCATCAACTACCAAGCCGCCTACACGTTGGACTTTGTCAATAAAGGCACTGCCTACTACAAAAGCTAGGTCAGTTGCGAAAAAGGGAATTATAGGGCGGTTCTAATCGGTTTGGAGGAGGCTGCCAGCCGCTCTAGACCGCCAAAGACGAGCAGCGCTTACCCTCAGCCTATCTCTGGGAGAGGGGAGTTAGGGATCTAACTGCTCCATTGCTACCTAATGAATGACTGTAGCTAACTTTCGTGCAGCTTGCTGACCGATGGCCAAAGCTACTGCTCGGCAATGGTGACGTTAAAGCCCTTGTTCTTCAAAGTTTCAGCGTGGTAGCGGGCATATTCCAGTTGTTCAAATGCTGCCAACTGCACAAACTTCTGGCCGTTCACATCTTTTACAAAAGCATCATTGGCAACTTGCCGAGCTCGCGCCAAGCTTTCCTCTCCGGAGTAGGTGGTCAGCACCAAAAAAGTTCCTTCGCCGCGGTTAGGCCCTAAGGAATCGAGATCGTTGCTGTTCAGGGGCACCGTGAGCAAAGATTCTGAAACAGCGGTTACTTTAGGCTGGGAGAGGCGCTCCAGGCTGGCTGCCACTTGCTCCACCGTTTTCGAGAGGGAAGGAGCAGGTTCCTGTGCAGCCGAGGCCAAGTCGGTTTGTAGACTGTCCAACAAGTTGAGGACATCCTGAAGGGGCTCGACCCGCAACTCCTCCAGATTGGGAGTGTTCGCCAACCCTAGCGCCAACTGACTGGGATCCAGCCTCCCCGAATAGAACTCTTCCCCTACCTGTCCCGGCAGCGGCTCCAGGGGAATCAGGGGCAACTGGGCCAAATCCACCTGGCCAGGGATCCCTCTTTGGATGTTGTGGGTCAGGACAGGGATGTTGTGGGTCAGGACAGCGGTTTGGGGAAGCGACAGCTCTTCCGGCCAGATCAACCAGCGCACCCCGAAGCCGATCCCCGCACAGGAGAGGGCCCACAGCAGCAAGAGCCAAAGGGGGGAGAGCACCCCCGCCGGCCGTGGTGTTTCCTCCTCCTCCAAGTCTTCCACGATTTCTTGCATCAGCACAGGTGAAGAGCGCTCTAGGGGGATATCGCTTCCAAGAGGATCTGTCCATGGCAAGGGGACAGATGACCTGCGCTGCAAACGTTGCCAGAGGCGAAATCGCTCCAATTCCTTGAGCTCATCCAGATGTAAACAGCTCAGCGCTTCCTGAAGCGTCAGTTGAGGAGTTGGCTGGGTTTGCTGGGCCCTTGGTAGGGGTCGAGTAGCATCTGAGGGAAGTGGAGAAAAACTCATAGACAACTCACCCTCGCCAGACTAAGAGCTGGGAAGCAAGCAGAACCAAGCCGGTACTGAACCCGGGAACTGCCCAACCGCAGAGCCAACCCCAGGGATAAAGGCAAGCCATTACTACCATGCCACAAGCCGAAGGCCTTCTTCTAGGGATTTGCCGCAAGATAGAGGTCGCGCACATCCGCCGGCAGATGCCGAAGCAGGAGCTGGCGAGCGGAGGCAACAATGGCATCCACCTCTTCCGGCGCGAGGTAGTACCGGTCAGCTTTGAGCTGGGCGGCGATGCGATCCGGTGACCAACCAAACCGATCCCGTAGCAGCAGAATGAAGCGCATATCTCCCGGCAAGTTGTCCAGAGCGGCGGTCAGGTAACAGGCCAATGCTGGCGAAAGAGAGGGCTTCGCTGCACCGGCGCTCGCGGTTTGAGGAGGGGTGGCCTCACCCTCTGCCGTGCCGTCAGACCGCCCCGCAAAAGACCAGATCAGCTCGCGGATTTGCGCCGCCAGCCAGGGCGCCAGCACCGGATCCCCGCCCCCCTCACTCTGTAGCGTGCGGGCATCGAGATGCTGAAGGCGCGCATAAAGGTGCAGCCAAACCTCCTCTCGAGCGGCAGCCCGCCGCTCCGGGGGCAGATGCTCGGCCAGGATCCCATCCACCCAAGCGCAGTAGCGGCAAAACAGGGCGATGAAGTAGCGCGCCGCCTGCGGCTGCCGTTGAAAGGCCCGCAGCAGTTCCAGATCGCTGTGGTGGGCTACCCCCTTCACGATAGAAGCCTCGCACTCCGGCCAAAGGGGAGTCACCACCTCAACCATAATCTCTCTCGCCAGAAAGAAGCTCTCTAGCTATTTTCCAAGATCTCTCGACAGGCCGATAGCAACTGCTCCTGCTCCGTCAGGGTTCTCAGGCCAATGCGCAGATAGCGATCCCCCAGCTCTGGAAAGCTCAGGCAATCCCGCACCAGGATGCGGTGCTGCCGCAACAGCTTTTCTTGAATCTGCGTAGCGGAGCCAGGGCAGCGCACCAGTACAAAGTTAGCCTGACTGGGCCAGGGATCCCAGCCGGGTAGCGCCTGCAGACCGCTCAACAAATGCTCCCGCGCCATCGGCAGCCAGGCCAGGGTGCGCCGGCGAAAGTCTTCATCCGCCAGAGCCGCCGCCACCGCCACCGCCGCCAATCCGTTGACGCTCCAGGGATCCCGCCACTGCCGCCAGCGCCGCCAGTGATCCGGGTGCCCCACAGCAAAGCCGATGCGCAAGCCGGGCAAGGTAAAGAACTTGGTCAGCGAACGGATGACGATGGTGTTGGGGTGGGCCTCCAGGTGAGGGATCAAAGTCTGGCTGCGGGGCAGCTCTCCCACCTCTGAGCCGGCATCCAGAGGGGCGTCTCCTGGCAAAAAGTCCATAAAAGCTTCATCCACCACCACCTGCTCAAACTGGGTCAGGAGGGGCAAGAGGTCTTGCCGGAGGAAAAGCCGGCCCGTCGGGTTGTGAGGATTGTTCAGCCAGAGCACCCGGCCTGTCTTGTCTGCCCGGATCCCTTTCTGCAGCAAGGCTAGGGTAGGGGATCCCTGAGAGGGCCAAAGATCCAAACCCCTGAGGGTTACACCCGCCGCCCGCAGGGCCCGCTCATAGTCCCCAAAAGCCGGTCGGGGCAGCCAAACCTCCCGCCCCTGGGCATCGCGGGCGGCCCAGGTGAGCAACTCCGCCGCCCCATTGCCCACGAAGATCCACTCCGGATCGACCGCCCAGCGCCGCGCCAAACAGGTCCGCAGCTCGCGGTAGTCGGGATCCGGATAGCGGCTGATCACAACTGGATCCGGCGCCGACAGGGCGCGAGCCAGAGCTTGCAAAACCGACTGCGGAGGGCCCAGGGGGTTGAGGCTAGCCGAAAAATCCAAAATAGCCTCAGCAGGGCAGCCGGCGATGGCTGCCCCCCAAGCTCGATTGCCACCATGCTGAGGCCGTTGCACGCCTATCCATCCCAAAGCTCAGGTTCACCGAGAGAACTCCGCCTGAGGAGCGCGAACGGCTGGGATCTCGTCAAACTCCTGAAGACTTGTGGCCACCTGCCACCGCATCGCGGAAAGTTTTGCCTGCGGTGAAAGTCGGGACAATGCTGGCCGGGATCACCATCTTCTCGTTGGTCTTTGGGTTGCGACCTTCCCGTTGTTTGCGTTTGCGGGCCTCAAAGGAGCCGAAGCCCACCAGGGTCACCTTCCCTTTGGGTTCACCGTTTTCATCGCGGGATGCGACCTCTTCGACAATGATCTCCAGCGCCGCCGTCAGGACAGCTTCAGCTTCTTTTTTGGTTACGTTGGCGCGATGAGCGACGGCATCCACAAGCTCTGCCTTGTTCATCCTGATCTCCTCGTGAGTTAGGCAATAGGGTTAAAACCGACTCTGGCCGCGTACTCGCGAGGGGCTGCGAAGCAACCACGGCCCAGAGTGTTCTCAGTCTGTAGGAGCGGGGCTTGCCCTGCACTGCGCCAAAGCGCCGCTGGCGCGAATGGCAGGATTGTGGCAGTTTGGCTCCAAATCACTGACATATTCTACAGCCAAGTTAGGGTAGAAGCCGGTTGGAGAAGGGATTTTAGGGGGGCTGAGCGGAATTTTTGGGGAACAAAGAGAGATCAACCGATAATCCTAATACCCACTCCCCTCGGATGCCGGGGCAAGTCCCGCCCAGGGCATCACAGGTCGCGTTGGAAGTAGGCCCGCATCACCTCGCGGAAGATCGGGGCTGCTCGGGATCCACCCCCGCCGCCACTGTTTTCCAGAAAGACCACGACCACCAATTCGGGCCGGTCGGAGGGCGCATAGCCGACAAACCAGGCGTGAGAGCGCCGCGGCGGATCCTCGGCAGTGCCGGTTTTGCCGGCGGTAGGGGGAAAGCCCGGCCCCAGGTTGGCGTTGCCGCCAGTGCCGTAGACCACGACATCCCGCAGCCCCTGTTGCAAGATCTCCAGGGTAGCGGGGGAGAGACCTACCTTCTGCCGCAGGGGCACGGCGCTTTCCGGGATCACCTGCTGCGAGAGCAAGGGACGCACCCGCCAGCCGCCGTTGGCCACCGCTGCTGTGACCACCGCCATCTGCAGCGGCGTGGCGGTGATAAATCCCTGGCCGATGGACATGTTCACCGTATCGCCCACATACCAAGGCTCGCGCCAGTGGCGCTGTTTCCAGTCGGCGTCAGGCACCAGCCCAGCAGCTTCCCCCTTAAGGCCGATCCCGGTCAATTGCCCCAGCCCGAAGCGGCGCGACCATTCTTGCAGGGGGGCGGCCTTGGTGCCCAGGGCAATCTGGTAGAAGAAGGTGTCGCTGCTGTAGGCCATCGCCTGGCGGTAGTTCAGCCGCCCGAAGCCGGCACGGTTCCAGTCCCAGAACCTCCACCCGCCCACCTGGATGTAGGGGCCGGTCTGCAGCACCGTATCCGGGGGAAAGGCCCCCGACTCGATCCCGGCAGCGGTGGTGATGATTTTGTAGGTGCTGGCGGGGGGATAGGGCCGCAGGGCGCGGTTGAGGAAGGGAAAGTCCTGCTGTTGCAGGCTCTCCCACTGGGCTTGGGTGATGCGGCTGGAAAAGAGGTTGGGATCAAAAGTGGGATAGCTGGCCATGGCCAGGATCGAGCCGTCGCGGGGATCCAGGGCGACTACTGCTCCTTTCTGCTGGCCCAGGGCTTGCTCTGCCGCCTGCTGCAGGCGTACGTCCAAAGTCAGCTGCAGGGTGTTGCCCGGTTGGGGGGCTTGTTCTCCCAGCACCCGCAGCACTTCTCCCATGGCGTCCACCTCCACCTGGCGCCCGCCCCACTGGCCGCGCAGATGGCTCTCGAACAATTCCTCCACGCCCATCAGGCCGACGATATCCCCCAAGCGATAGCTGGGGTCGGCCCGCAGTTGTTCTTGCGAGATCTCGCCGGTATAGCCCAGCAGGTGGGCGGCCAAGTCGCCATGGGGATAAAACCGCACCGTCTCCGCCTCCACCATCACCCCCGGCAGTTCGCGGCTCATCTCTTCCAGTTGAATGACCACCTGGGGGCTGGCGTTGCGCAGGATGCGTACGGGAAACGGGGAGCGGTAGCCGGCCTGTTCCAGCTTTTGGGCAATTTCTTCGGGGGCCATGTTCAAGGCTTGGGCCAGCTTGGGGATCGTCTCCTGCCAGCCCTGCCGCGACTGCACCAACGGCCACAGGAAGACTGAGTGGGAGAGCTGGCTGCCCGCCAGCAGCACGCCGTTGCGATCCACAATGCGCCCCCGTTCCGGCGGCTGGGGCAAGAGGCGAATGCGGTTGGTATCGGCCAACTGGCGGTAATACTGGGTGCGCACCAGTTGCAGGTAGGCCAGGCGGGATCCCAGCCCTCCCAGGAGCAAGCCGCTGGCCAGCAGGAGCAAAACCAGGGCCCGATAACCCTGACCCACCGTTTTGGCCGGCGGGGATCCCAGCCAGCGAGGGCTACTGGTGGGCGGGGGAAGGACGCGGCGCGGGTCGGGGGGCCTGGAGTGGGGGGAAAACAGGGTTTTGGGATCCCGTCCCGCGGATGTGGCGGTGCCGCCAACAGGGTAAAGTTTGGCCATGAAGAATTGCTGCAAAAGTTGCAACTCATCCGCCCAGCGCCCAACGGCGCACGTTTGGGCGGGTCGTCTCAGCCTCCCTCCAGTATCCCTGGCTGCGGCCAGCCTCGTCCAGGAGAGTTGCTGTGGATAGGGTAGAACAACAGCGGCTACGACAGGCTGCCTGGCTGATGCTGGGCAATGGCCTGCGCCTGGGGTTGTCCGGGGCCTATTTCATCCTGCTGGCGCGGCTGTTGGGGCCGGAAGCCTTTGGGGTGTTCTCCGCCATCTTGGCCTGCAGCAACCTGGCCGCCCCGTTTGGCCATTGGGGCCAGTCGGAACTGCTGATCCAGCGCCTGAGCGGCCGGGGATCCGCGGCGGCTGCCCAGGAGATCGGCCCCAGCTTGTGGTTGGCCGGGCTAGGCTGTGGGGGGATGACGCTGCTGTTAACACCTCTGTTGAGTCTTTGGCTGGCCGGGATCTCCCCCCTCGTGGTGGGGATCCTGCTGGGGAGCGACCTGCTGTTTATCGCCATCCCTGAGGTGTACAGGGGGATCCTGATCGGGCAAGAGCGGGTTGCCGGCGTGGCCCTCATCGATACCAGCATGGCGCTGGGGCGGGTTGGCGCTGTGCTGCTAGCGGTGGCTCTGGGTTGGGGATCCCTGGTGCAGTGGGCCGTGCTGTACGGTCTGATGGTGCTGGTCGTGCTGCTGCTGATGGCGCGGGGGATGGGACGGTGGAGTAAGCTTTCTCCCCCCTTGGCCTGGAGAGATCTGGGGGAACGGCTGGCGGCGGGCTGGGATTTTGCCGTGGGGCTGGCGGCGGCAAAAACCTTCACCGATTTGGACAAGCTGCTTTTGCCCCGTCTGGCCTCGGCAGCAGCAGGGGGGCTCTACAGCGCCGCCTACCGGGTGATCAACTTCTCGCAAACGCCGATGATCGCCCTGCTCACCAGCCACTTTGCCGAGCTGTGCCGCCAAGGACAAAAGGGCCTACAGCAGGGCTGCCGCTACGCCTGGCAGCTCTTCCCTTGGGTGGTGGGCTATGGCAGTTTGGCCGCCCTGGGGATGGCGCTGGGATCCTACGGGATCCCCTGGGTGCTGGGATCGGCTTACCAGGAAACCGCTCTCATCCTGCGCTGGCTCAGCCCGGTCATCCTGCTGGAAGGGATCCACCTGCTGCTGTCTCACCTGTTCACCGGAGCCGGGCTGCAAAAGCCCCGCAGCCGCCTGCAACTGGCGGCACTGGGTCTGAACGGGCTTTTGAATGGGATTTGGATCCCGATGTGGGGCTGGCGAGGAGCAGCCTTGGCCACTTTGATCTCAGAAGTAGCCCTGCTGCTGGCCTTGCTGCTGCTAATTCAGTGGCAATTACGCCCTCTGGAGGGATCCCCTGAAGCTACGGGGCCTTGACGATCTTGTAGGTGGCTTTGGCATCGGGGCCGAAGGTGATCACATCCCCCGACTTAAGCTGGTGGGTGGTCAGCTTCTGGCCGTTGATCAGGAGGCCGTTGGTGCTGGGCCTACCCTCCAGATCCCCATCGAGAATGCGGTAGTAGTATTCTCCCTCCTTCTCAGCAGGGACGCGTAGCAGCATGGCGTGGTAGCGGGAGGCGTATTGGGAGTTGAGGCAGATGTCGTTGGCCAGGTCGCGACCAATGAAGTATTTTGCAGCGGTCAGCACCTGGCTGCGGCGGCCATCTCGATCCTCCACGACCAAGATGTGCTGCTGAGCACTTGGAGGAGAAGGCACAGAATCAACCATAATTCCTTCCGCTGCAACTGCCCGAATCTAACCCTAGCACCATACTATACAGACAAAAGCTCGACCCTGGCATTGGCAGAGCTGCAGAATCGCCTACCCGAGATGGCCTGCCGAACCTCAAAGTCGGCCACGGGCACTTTGCAGTAGCGGGCCCACCAGCCCTGGGAAAAGGGTGTAGGCCCCCACCGCCCACTGAGCCATGCCCACCACGACCTCCGACTTCGACTGGCGAGCGGCGTCCCAAATGGCTGCAGCCACGTCTTCCGGCTGGCTGACCCAAAAACTCTCTAGTGCCTGTTGCATCCGCTGCCGCGCCGCGCTGCTTGAGCCTTGGGACTCGCTTTCGGGAGAGACCTCCGGCGCCGCCTCATCAACAAAAACGGCTCGCTTGAGAAAACTGCTGTTGACTGGGCCGGGGTGGACGCCAATTACCTGGATCCCATGGGGTTGCAGCTCTAGACGCAGCGCCTCCGTTAGCCCACTGACCGCATACTTGCTGGCACAATAGGCAGTCATCTGGGGCAGGGGCATCTTGCCGCCGATGGAGCCCACGTTGATGATCTGGCCTTGTTTGCGCTTCAGCATGTGGGGGAGCACAGCCCGGATGGTGTACAGGTAACCCCAAAAATTAACCGCCATCAGGGCTTGCCAGTGTTCCAGCGTAGTCTGTAGGAAGGGGCCGCTCAGGCAAATGCCGGCGTTGTTGATCAGGCAGTCGATGCGGCCGTAGCGCTCTAGGGTGGCCTCCACCAGGTTTTGCACCTGTTCCGGTTGCGTCACGTCAGTGGGGACAGCCAACACTTCTGCATTGAGGCTTTGCTCCAGCTCGATGGCTGTTTGCTTCAGGGTTTCAGCCGTGCGGGCAGCCAGCGCCAGGCGGTAGCCACCGCGGGCAAAAGTAAAGGCGGTGGCCCTGCCAATACCCTCGGAAGCGCCTGTAATTAAAACAACATCAGCCATCCTGCTGCTCCCCACTTTTTGGGTTAGGATTCTTCCTTCTGTTGTAACTCCTCCGGAGAGCGGGGATCCTTGGCCATCTGAGAGCGTATGATACGGAACGGCAGCAAAGATAGGGTTTATGGCCTCCACTTACTCGTTTGATATTGTCAGCGATTTCGATCGGCAGGAGTTGGTGAACGCTGTGGATCAGGCCCAGCGAGAGATCAAACAGCGCTACGACCTCAAGGATACCCAGACGGAAATTGCGCTGGAGGAGGGATCCCTAACCATCACCACTGCCAATGAGATGGCTCTCAATTCCGTTCGCGATCTGCTTCTCACCAAAGCGGCCAAGCGGGGCCTCTCCCTGAAGATCTTCGACTTTCAACCCCCGGAGAGTGCCGCTGGCAACCGGGTGCGCCAGGTTGTTCGTCTCAAAAGAGGTATCGATGCGGCGCTGGCCAAGCAGATTGCCAAGCAAATCCGCGACAACTTCAAGAAGGTGCAGCCCTCCATTCAAGGGGATCTGGTGCGGGTTTCCGGCAAAGACAAAGATGAGCTACAGGCGGTCATTCAAATGCTCAAGCAGCAGGATTACCCGGTGGCGCTGCAGTTTGTCAATTACCGGTAGCACGGCCACAGCAGGCAAGGGATCCCAGCTCGCGTAGCCCCTTGGCTCTTGGCTTTTTGGGAGCTAGCCCACAGAGAAGGCCAGAATCCTTTACCATGGGTAGGTAGTGATCTCCATCTCCAACCGCAGCTCTACCGCGCCAGTATGTACACCATTTCTGAGTTCGATCGCCTGATCCAGTTTCTCCCGGTGGAGATCCGACCCGAGGTGCAGATCGAGATTGGATCCCCTGACCAGTCTCGGGTTGTGCAGCCGCTCTGGCGCTTTCCCTGGCAGAAGTACACTCGCTTTGCCATCGACCTGAGCCGTTGGCAGAAGCTGAGCCCCGATCAACAGAAGATCTACTTTTTGCGGGAAGCCGTGATGGCCACCGAGCTGGCCTTGGGAGACAACTGGTCGGCGCTATTGCTGTATCCCGCCCTAATTGGGGCCGGCAGCATGGGCATTTTGGTGGAGCTGCAGATGGGAGATAACCTTGGCGTGGGCTTGGCAGCCGGCTTGGCGGCATCGGCGGTGTTTCTGCTGCGTAAAGCAGAAAAGGGACAAAAAGCGCAAGTCGCAGCCGATGAATTCGCCGTGCGCTATGCCTCCCAAAACGGCTACACCTCTGAACAAGCGGCTGCCATTTTGCTGAGTGCCCTGCAGCAGGTAGCCATCCTCGAAGATCGCGTTAAGGATGACTACGACACCACCATGCGCCGCCGCAACCTAGAGTTTTTGGCGCAGCGGGGCCTCGGCTCCGGCACCCTGACCATCAATCCCAAGTACCGCAACAAGGGCCAAGGCCCCAACCCCTACCAAAATCCCTTTCAGCGCTGAGCAGTCGCTGCGAGCTAGGTGGGGAATGACTTCTGACCCTCATCTTCGTTGAGTCAACACAACATGGCTGACGCCACGCTGCGCGAACCGATAGCGTACGGCTTCACGCTTCCCAGACTTGTTGGTACAGAGGTCTCAGCGTGCTGCCACCGTGCAACCCACGGCGGGAAACTCTCCAGAGATTGAACTTGTTCGCCTCACTTGTAGCACGAACGGCTTTCATCCCGACACTGATTGGCTCTTCACCCATACAGTGCGGGGCTTCCCGCCGATTAAGTTTGAGGAGCACCTAGGCTTGCTTAAGCTTCCTCTTCCAGTTCTTGGATCTCTTCCGTAGGGGTGTGTCCAGTCGCTTTGTCTTCCTCAATCTGAACTGTACCAGTAGGGTTGTAGTACCGGCGCACATCCCACTCAGTAATCCAACGGCGAATAATTGACCGCACGGTAGTTGTGCCGTAAAGAGGAGGGAGCTCAGACAGTGATGGCCGTACCCAATCAGGGTAGGCTTTCTGGTAGAGATCCGCCACCTTGTGCAACATCGCTTGAATGGCCACCTGAGCTTCCGAACAGGAACGGAGGGGGATAGCCCGCCGAATGGCCTCCATGCCGGCCCTTACAGCTTCCTCAGAAACATGCTTCTGGCGCGCCATCTCAGGCGCCTTCTCCCAATCCCCTTTTTCCTGCAAGATAGACTTCTCAAAGTCGCGGGTTACTGCTCCCACTAGAATTAGCGGAGCTGCTTTTAGTTCTTCAGGTAAAGTTTCCCTGCCAAACAAGTGGCCAAGAACGCGGTAGGACTTGACCCGCTGCAGGATGCTGTACTGTGCAATCAGCTCGATCTCATCCACCAAAACCACCAAGCCCCTGAGCCCTATGGCCCGACATAGCTGAGCAGAAAAAGCCAGGCGCTGCCAGTGCAGACTTTCCGCAGGAGGTAGCTTGCCGACGGAGTGAGCCCCTGCCAGACCGTGATCCCGAAGTCTCTGCCGCACCTCTGAGAGCCTCAGGGTGGGTTCACCGGCCCAAAAGCGGACAATAGCATCTAGTTTCTCATCGTCACCCTCTAGCCTTTGGTGTAAAGCTAGAGTAGCCGGCCACCAGCCCTCTCCAAATCGCCATTGGTTAACCCAAAGCTGGAACTCCTGGAAAGAAGGCTGTTTGTACTGCAGACGACCTGCAATGCCTTGGAGCCCGCGCTCAGCCATGTCAGGGAGTTCGATTTCGGCAAGGATGCGGGGAATTAGGCGACTAGGATTGCCAAGAGGCAGCTCTTTAGAGATGACGACCAACGAGGTGGCAAAACCCTGCTTCTTTGCTTTTTCCTGCAGAGTTAGTAGAAGATGAGACTTACCAGTTCCAAAGTCCCCCTTCACGAGCATCCCCCCAGGCTCTAAGCTGGGGGCGTTGCATAATTCCCAAAACTTCTCTTCGACCTCTTGTTGCCAAGAGCCAAGTTCTGCAACCGCAAATGGATTGGGAACACCGTTTCGCAGCGCTTCAATCGCTCGTCGGGCTACAAGTGATGCGCTCATTGAAGTTGAACCATAGTTGTACAAGGATTGGGATAATTGGGAGAATATACCTCGTTCTCAATTCGAGTTTGCAAGGCCCGGTACTTATGGTAGGACAAAAGTTCTGATTCAATAAAGTCTAGAGGAGCCATGAAGATTAGGACTGTTTTCTCAAGCTTACTCTCTGCATCGATAAACTCTCGCAAGGTTTCGTAAAGCTCAATAATTTGCCTACGAGTGAAGATTGGACGTCCATTTTCTCTTCGCTCGTAGTAATGAAACAGACTGACAAGAATTGCTGTCCAACCGAGCTGGCGCGTGAAAAGCCTCAGAAAAGAAAGTAGGATCTCTCGAGAACTTGTCCTATCAATTCTTCGAAAAATAGCTGCCCCACGCACTTGACTAATAGATTTCAGTGTGCCTTTGAGCCACTCCTGAACCGCAAGGCACAAACCTTCTAGAGTGCCTGGACTTTGGAGAGGCTCGTAGATAAGACGGGAAATAGCCTTGCGAAAGTCGAGAGCCAGAGAGTAGTCCTGAAAAATCAGCTTCTTAATTTCTCGCTGGAACTGTATGTTGATCTCGCGGGCCTCAACTTGGTAAAGCTCTGCCAGTTCCTCTAAAGTGCAGTCTTGAAGTTCTGAGCTGGGGGAATATCCAATTTTTCTGAGAATGCTATAGCGCAGTTCTCTGGCAAAAGATTCCCAGTCTACCCTCTGAGCAAGGGCAAACCAAAAATTCTCAATTGAATGTAGATTGATGCGCTCTTCGCTTAGATCAAAAAGCCGAAAAGAAGAAAGAGATAGCTTTTCCTGAAGAGATTTGTAGAGGTGGGAGTAGGAATCTTTTGGGACGACAGCTAGCTTGACGGTTGCACCACCCGCAGGGATGAAGGATCCCAGGTAGTCTTTCTCAAGACAACGCAGCCATAAATCAAGCTGTAGACGACTCTGGGTTTCCCCACTCATAGACGCTCAAACTCCAAAAGATAGTAAATATGTTCCTCACCGCGTTCATCGCGAATGCGATAGCAGCGACCTGAGCGCGTGCCTGTAGATGCAGAGAAGATCAAGCGATAGCCATCCACATTGTTGATTGGGTTTCGATCTAGAAGGTAAAGATGTCGCGTAAATTCTGCTTCTGTGTAGTCTGAGTTATTGAGGTGGAGAACATCGAAGACATCTCGCGCAGCTACACTTATGGAGTTAGGCAGTTGCTCCACACGCTTTCTCAGGTAGCCTGACGCAATTCTTGCTGCCTTCCAAATGAGCTGAAGGACAGCCTGGGGATCAGTCTCTTTGCTCTTGGCGGCTCTTGCTCGCTTGATCGCCTCAGCAATAGCACTGGGCCGCTGGGATCGGAAAATCTTGCGGTCGATACGTACCCCCTCTCTGGCGAAGTGCACTAAGGCAGGAAAGGCCACAAAAATGTTGGGATTCTCGGTAGGAAGCCAGGGCTGGTCTACCCGTTCCCCCACTTCGCGGGCCAGGTCTTCGAGGGAGGAGGTGGACAAAGCTTGCTGGGCTTGTTCAAGAGCTCGCCTCACCAGCTCCACTTGGGAGAGAGCCTTGTTGAGGGCAGAGCCGCAGCTTTCTACCTGGCGGTTTACTGCTTGGAGATCTCCCCTTCTGCTAGCAGCTTGGGCACTGCCTACCGCTTTCGTCACTTTCTTAGTTAGCTCAACCAAGCTGGCCAGCTCGCCGTCAAGAGCTTTGAAAGACTCTTCAAACATTTTTCTTCCAATTTTTTGACAAGGTAGCACTGCCAGGGAGTAAGATGCAAGACTCAGCCCCGCTTGGATTGCTCAGGGCATGCGCAGCTCCCCTTCCACCTCCAGGCGGGTGTAGGGGCCGACGGCGAGGAAGCGCTCCCCTAGCATTTCGGCAGCGGCAGGTTGGATCCAGCCCATGCGCTGCAGCAGGTGCAAAGCCAAGGCATATTTGGCCCGCGCGGCCCCATCCTGTACCTTGATGGCCAGGCCCATCCCCTCTCCGACGCGCCCAATGCACTGGATCCCTTCGGCGCCGGACTTGCTGACCAGCTCTCCCTGGGTAGCCCGCATCAATTCTGTATCGAAACATCCCTGTCCGGCCACCATTTCCGGGTGGTGGGTCATGGCGCGGGCGATGGCCTCCAAGTCGGGCCGCTCGCCGGCAGTCAGTTGGGCAAATAGAGAGGCCAAATGGTTCAGTTGCAGTTGGTAGGTGGGCACGCCGCAGTCATCGCGGGCAAACAAAAACTCTTCCGAGGGCATCTGCAATAGATCCGCCAACTTAGCCCGCACCAGGGCCTGAACGGGGTGTTGCCGCTGGGCGTAGTCCGGCAGGGTCCAGTTCTGGGCGCGGCTTGCTAGCAGCATGCCAGCATGCTTGCCGGAGCAGTTGTGGCACAGGGGGCTGGGCTTGCCGGGTGGGGTGGGGCAGACCAGCAGCTCGGGAGACAGGTCGGCGCGCCAGAGCATGCTGAACACCTGCCGCGCATGGGCCGTGGTGCCCTGATGGGATCCGCACATAATGGCGATATCCTTCTCGCTGAGGCGGTAGCGCTCGCGGATGCCGGTGGAGAGCATGGCCAGCGCTTGGAAGGGTTTGAGCGCAGAACGGGCAAAAACAGGGGTGGTGCTGTTGCCGGCCATGGCCAGGGAGCGCCCGCGGCTATCGGCCACGACCGCTTGGCAATGATGGATAGATTCGGTCAACCCTTCCCGCAAAACATGGATCAACAGCTCGGGGGTGGTGGAACGATTCTCAAATGACATGAAATCCTGGGAAAGGGCCGACGAGTCTGAAAAAAGGATGTGTACTTTAATCAAATCATACGCGCAGATCCGGCGCGAGACGTTGTCGGAACCTTTCTAAGTAGCAAAATAGAACAGTTGCCTCTGGATCCCTGACTTCTGCCATGTCCTTAGCTCCACTGGTGTTTTTGGTTTGTCACGGCAGCCGGGATCCGGAATACCAACAGGCGGCGGCGGATTTGCTGGCCCGCGTGCGGCAGCGGCTGGCTCCTCAGCCGGTGGAGCTGGCCCAGTTGGAAGGTCAGCCCCTGACCTTGGCAGAGCAGATTCACAGACAATTGGCCTCCTGTCTGGATAGAGTCGATGGGCCGGTGGTGCTGCTGTCGCTGTTTATGGGCGGGGGATCCCATGTGGAGGAGGATTTGCCGGCTGCGGTGGAGCAGGTTCAAGCTCGCTGGCCGCGCCTGCAGTTGCTGCTGACGCCCCCCATCGGCCAGCACCCAGCCCTGCTCGATTTGGTGGCGGCTCGCGTGGTTGCGGCGCAGCGGTTGGGGGAACTGACCCACGGCTGGATCCTATTTGGCCATGGCAGCCGCCTGCCGGGATTTGCCGCCCAGCTCCAGGCCGGGATCCAAGCTCTGGAACAGCGCCTGCCCGGAATCCCCATCCACCTGGCTTTTGCCGCCCAGCCCCCGACACTGGAAGCGGCTGTAATCCATTGCCTGCGTCTGAGCCAGTATCGCCTGCGGGTGCTGCCGTTTTTTCTTTTTCCGGGCGGTCTGCTGCGCGCTTTACAAGAACAAGCTCAGCGGCTACAGCGAGAATGGCCCTTGCTGCAGATTACGGTGGAGCCGCCCCTCTGGCGGGATCCCCAGGTGGTACAGGCCATCCAGGAGACCCTGCAGACGGCCTGTCTGACCGGGAAGTAGGGTTGGTTGGTCAAAACTGTCTTGTTCCAGCAGAATAGATATTTCCGACAAGCTATTGGGATTTGAGATGGGCAAAGTGTATCTGGTGGGGGCAGGGCCTGGGGATCCGGGACTGCTGACGGTGAAGGGCAAAGCGCTGCTTGCCCATGCGGACGTGGTCATCTACGATGCCCTGGTGGGATCCGCAATTTTAAATTTGATCCCCCCAACGGCAGAACGAATCTACGCTGGCAAGCAATGTGGCGCCCATACCCTCCCGCAGGAGCAGATCACGGCCTTGCTGATCGAGAAAGCCCAGACGGCAGCCGTGGTGGTGCGCCTCAAGGGCGGGGATCCCTTCATCTTCGGGCGGGGGGGCGAGGAGATGCTGGCCCTGGTGCAGGCCGGGATCCCGGTGGAAGTGGTGCCGGGAATTACGGCGGGCATGGCCGCCAGCGCCTATGCTGGGATCCCACTCACCCATCGCGACCTCAGCTCCTCGGTTGCCTTCGTAACCGGCCATGAGGCGGTAGGGAAATACCGCCCCCAGGTCAATTGGCGTGCCCTAGCCGAGGCCGTAGAAACCTTGGTGATCTACATGGGTATGCACAACCTCGGCCACATCGCCGCCGAATTGTTGGCCGGCGGCAAAGCTCCCGACACCCCCGTTGCCCTGATCCGCTGGGGCACCACGCCGGAGCAAGAGATTCATCTGCTCCGTTTGGAGACTCTAGCCGGTCAGCCCTCGCCTGTAGCACCGCCCGCCATTGTCGTGGTGGGAGCGGTGGTCAATCTGGCCGGCCTGTTGCCCACTCTATGTCCGCTTGCCCCTTCAGAGCCTCAATGAACGCCTTTTTTCGCAAGCTGAGGGCGCTCTTTGCCGCCTACTACGCCTACATGCTGGAGTACCGGGCGGAGCTGATCCTGTGGGTGTTGGCCGGATCCCTGCCCTTGATCATGATGGGGCTCTGGAGCGAAGCCGCCCGTTCAGGAGATTTCTCGCTCTCTTCCCTGGAGTTCAGCCGCTATTTTCTGGCCGTGTTCCTGGTGCGCCAGTTCAGCATCACCTGGGTAATCTGGGACTTTGAGCGGGAGGTCGTCGAAGGCAAGTTATCGCCGCGTCTGTTGCAGCCTCTGGATCCCGCTTGGCACCACGTCGCCAGCCACCTGATGGAGCGCCTGGCCCGTCTCCCCTTTACCATAGCTTTGATTGCCTTCTTTTTCCTGCTCTACCCCCGTGCTTTTTGGATCCCGTCTTGGCAACAGGTGGCACTGGGATCCCTGGCCATTCTGTTGGCTTTTGCCCTGCGCTTTCTTATGCAGTACACCCTGGCGCTGCTGGCCTTTTGGGTGGAGCGGATATCGGCTCTGGAGCAGCTTCATTTCTTGGTGTACCTGTTTTTGTCGGGGGTGATCGCCCCTCTGGAGGTGTTTCCACCGGCGGTGCGCCAGGTCTTGGCCTGGACGCCCTTTCCCTACTTGGTACATTTTCCCGCCGGCCTCTGGGTGGGGATCCCACAAGATATCCCGCGCGGTTTTGCCATGGGCCTGGCCTGGCTGGGGCTGTTTTGGCTGGTCAACCGCTGGCTGTGGCGCAAGGGTTTGCAACGCTACTCCGGGATGGGAGCCTAAACAAACCTATTTCCCAGTCCGCCTGAGCCGGCAGCAAGACTGCTTCTGGAACGACTATTATGGGGCAGGGGTTAGTTGATCGCCAGCATCCTATCTGGACTTAAACTTGCGGCAAGAGGTGAATAGCGCCCTCAGATCATCTCTTTAGTCATTCCTCAACAGCCTCTCCCCCTAGTCATCATGAAGCGCGTATTGGTCGTAGATGACGATCCCCTCTCTTTAAAGGTGCTGAGCCGCCACTTGACTCAGCATGGCTATCGGGTTTGTACGGGCGCTTCGGGTGTAGAAGGGCTGCGCCTGTTTGCCCAAGAGCAGCCGGATGTGGTGGTGTCGGATGTGGTGATGCCGGAAATGGATGGCTTCGAGTTTTGCCGGCAACTGCGCCAACAGCGGGGCGGCGAACTCGTCCCCTTTATCTTCCTCTCCTCTCGCAGTGAGCTGGACGACCGCGTTCAGGGCTACGAGTGGGGAGCCGACGACTACATCATCAAGCCCTTCGAGCCGCTGGAGTTGGTGGCCAAAATCGAGGCGCAAATCGAACGAGCCCGCCGCACCCAGTTGGAGATTCTGCGCCTGATCCAGCAGCAGACCCAGGCCAAATCCGAAGCCGCCCCCCGCTCCAGCTTAGCCGAGCTTCCCCTCACCCCCGCCGAAGAGCGGGTGTTCCGGGAAGTGATCCGCGGCCTCACCAACAAGCAAATCGGCGAGAAGCTGTTCATTAGCCCGCGCACTGTGCAAACTCACCTGACCAACATCCTCAGCAAGCTTTCTCTGGAAAATCGCTCGCAACTGGTGCGCTTTGCCTACGAACGGGGCTACGTCCCCCAGGAAGAGTCGGGCGACAAAAAATAGGCTGGGCGAGAGAGGGATCCCTCCTAGGCCAGGTGGAGTCTCAAGACGGCAGGCGTTGCCCTGCGCACCCGGCAGGGAATTCGCTCCCTGCCTAAGCGAACAAATGCCTCGTAGCGGTGGCAGCCAGAGAACCCGTAGTACTCTCCCTCCACTTCCAAAACCTCGATCGGCTCCTGCAGGCCGATGGCTTCGATGGAAGCCATCAACGCCTGCACTTTCTCCGGATCCGTCTGCCGCGGCAAGGGGCGACGAATTTGGGCCAGGGGAATCTCCCGAATGTGCGCCATGGTGAATTTTCTCCCTAGGTAAGCTTCTTAATCATACTCGTTATGACTTTGCTCTAGCAAGACTTGCAGAGGGAGTGGATTCTCAGGGCAGAGCATGGCAGGATAGCACCATTCCTCACTGCCCTTTCGCTCAGGAGCCAACTTAGCCATGTGGCAACTCCTCCAAGCTTTCTGGGGAAAGATCGCCGGCCAGGCTCCCCCCGTACCCCCTGGCAAGGTCCCACAAACCTCCCCTGGCGAGATGCCGCTGCAGCCACCTTCTCCTCGCCCAGCAGAAGCCTCTCAGCCCACGCCGGAACCTTCCACTCCAGCAGTGGCTGGGCAAGGTGGGGAAGCGGCGGTGGTGATCGCTGCTCAGGAGCAATCCCCGGACTCTAATGCAGTGGAATTTCTCCTGGGCACCTCTACAGCCAAAAGCATCGGCAGCTTCTGGGCCATGGCCGATACGGGATCCCGGATTTCCCGCATTGCTTCCGCCACCGACGGTGGCCGTGCAGTCAGTTCTATTGCAATTCTCACTAGACTCTCCAGACCAGGCCTTGGCTGAGACTTGGGATCCCTGACCAGATGTCCCATCTTGCCATGGCTGCTGTTGCTCCCTGGCTGGGGTCAACGGCTGTCAGCGCCGGTTTGGAGAAGGTTGCAACACACAGCAGAGTAGCTTTGTAGCCCCGTACTCAGCGCTCGGCGCCGCTAGCGCGAGTAGTGCGGGGCGGGAAAGCCTTAGAGCAGCTTTAGCTGCTGTTCAACGTAAGGCGCGGGATTCCCCACCCGGGTGGGGAGGGATAGCGCCTCCTGACTGATTCTGGATATATCGCTTC
>NZ_JANSIZ010000036.1:0-28780 GCF_047462315.1 Synechococcus sp. H60.2
CTTTGGCATGATTTGCTCCCTAGAAATTGTGAAGCAATACATCCAGAATCAGTCAGAGGGTGCTATCCATCCCCACCGTATAGACGGTGAGGAATTCCGCACCTTACGTTAATTTTCACTGGTGGCGGGCCACAATTGATGTCCTCACCCCCGCCCCCTCTCCCTCAGGGAGCTATCCCTCACCCCCGTCCCCTCTCCCTCAGGGAGAGGGGAGTTGGGGAGACGCGTTCGCGACAGCGTTGCGCAGCAATAGCGATGTGACGAGAGGTTTTATTGCTGCTTGAAATAAAGGGGTGCAGCAGGAGTTTCCCTGGGGTGAAGCGAGATCCTGATGGCTAGGTAGTACAAGGGATCCTTTCTGTGTGATGCTACAAACAGAGGCAGGCTAGGAGAGGGAACAGACCTTGCGAGTGGGGATCATCGGCACCGGCTACGCGGCTCGCTCACGGGCTGAGGCCTTGCGCAAAGATGGGCAAGTGGAGATTGTGGCTGTTGTCGGTCGATCCCCCGAGCGGAGTGCTACTTTTGCCGCCGAGTTTGGGGCTGTTGCCTATTTCGACTGGTCTTCTCTCTTCCGCGAGCAGCGGCTGGATCTGCTTTTTGTCAGCACCATCAATCGGGATCATGGGGCCATTGCCCGCGCTGCGCTGGAAGCAGGGATCCACACTGTCGTTGAATATCCTCTTGCCCTCAGCCTTGCCGAAGCCCGGTCGCTGGTGCAATTGGCAGCCGAGCGGCGGTTGCTGTTGCACGTGGAGCACATCGAGCTCCTCAGCGGCATCCACCTGTTGCTGAGGCGGGAGCTGGAAGGGCTGGGCAAGTTGTTTGCCGTCCGCTACATCACCCTCACCGCCACCCACCCCGCCCCCGACCGCTGGACCTACCGGCCTGAGCTGTTTGGCTTCCCCCTCATGGGGGCTGTCTCCCGCATTCACCGCTTGGTGGACTTGCTGGGCAAGGTGGAGCGGGTGAGCTGTCAACTGCGCTACGACGGGCCGGATTTGCCCCAGCGCTACAGCAGTTGCTACTGCACAGCCCAACTGAGTTTTGCCAATGGGTTGCTGGCAGTGTTGACCTATGGCAAGGGAGACTCTCTGTGGTGCTCGCAGCGGCTACTGGAGTTCCACGGCCAGCGGGGGGGCCTGCTGATCAACGGCGAAGAGGCGATGCTGTTGCGCGCCGGCAGTGCCCACCCCTTGGAGACGGGATCCCGCCACGGCCTGTTCGAACAAGACACCCGCATGGTGCTGGATCACCTGCGCCACGGCAGCCCTCTCTACGTAGACACCGAAAAGATGCTCCATGCCCTCGCCGTGGCCGAGGCCGCCGAGCGATCCGCCCAAACCCAGCAGGTTGTCCGCGTGGAAGTGTGACCCATCCAACTCCAGAGAACCCTTAGGGGAGAAGTTCGAAAGCGTTTTCAGAAATTGCAGACAGCTATGAAACAGCATGCTGGTTATCCCCCCTCTCCCCCAAGGGGAGAGGAGCTGGGGGTGAGGAGGGCCGGCTGCTCAGCTCCCAAACACGCTGACAATGCGGCGCATGGCTTCTTCTACGTTGGCGCGGCTGTTAAAAGCCGACAGGCGCAAGTAGCCCTCGCCGGCGCTGCCAAAGCCAGAGCCGGGAGTCCCCACCACATGGCAGGTGTGCAGCAGCTTGTCGAAAAACTCCCAACTGCTCAGCCCAGTGGGCGCCTTTACCCAGACGTAGGGAGCGTTGACGCCGCCGTAGGCCTGGATCCCGGCTTTGGCCAACTGCTCGCGGATGATGCGGGCATTCTCCAGGTAAAACTGCACCAAAGCCCGCACCTGGGCCTGCCCTGCCTCAGAATAGACGGCTTCTGCCCCCCGCTGCACGATGTAGGCCACGCCGTTGAACTTGGTGGACTGGCGGCGATACCACAGGCTCCAGAGATCCACCCAGGAGCCATCGGCAGCTTGGCCCCGTAGCGACTTGGGCACCACTGTAAAGGCGCAGCGGGTGCCGGTAAAGCCGGCTGTCTTGGAAAAGGAGCGGAACTCGATGGCGCATTCCCTTGCCCCCGGGATCTCGTAGATGGAGTGGGGGATCCCAGACTCCGTAATGTAGGCCTCGTAGGCGGCATCAAAGAGGATGAGCGAGTGGTGGGCGCGGGCATAGTCCACCCAGGCCTGCAGATGCTCCCGGGTTGCTACTGCGCCGGTGGGATTGTTGGGAAAGCAGAGGTAGATGACATCGACTTTTTGCTGGGGCAGGCTGGCGGTGAAGTGGTTTTCCGCCGTCAGCGGCAGATAGACCAGGCCCTCGTACTCACCCCGCTCGTTGGCCGGCCCCGTATGGCCCGCCATCACGTTGGTGTCCACATAGACGGGATAGACGGGATCCGTGATGGCAATGGTGTTGTCGTGACCGAGAATATCCAGGACGTTGCCACAGTCGCACTTGGAGCCGTCGGAGATGAAGATCTCAGAAGCGTCGATGTCGCAGCCGCGAGACTGAAAATCGTGCCGGGCAATGGCTTGGCGCAGCCACTCGTAGCCCTGTTCTGGGCCGTAGCCGCGGAAGGTAGCCCGCTCCCCCATTTCCTCCACGGCCCGGATCATGGCCGTCCGGCAGGCCTCCGGCAGCGGCTCGGTAACATCGCCAATGCCCATCTTGATAATTTGGGCTTCCGGATGGGCGGCAGCAAAGGCCTGTACCCGCCGGGCAATCTCGGGAAAGAGATAGCCGGCCTTCAGCTTGAGGAAGTGGTCGTTGATCCTGGCCATAGGAGTTGAGCACTGCTTAAAAAACCACCGGCCCTCCAGTGTAGCCGAAGCCACCTCCCTCCTGCTTCTGTCAACCCCTGTAACCTGCCTGGCTCACTGCCCCAGGCTATCCAGGCTGAAGGCACCCACTGGCGAGGTCAGGTGAAACTCTCCCCGCTCCTGGGTCAGGCCCAGGGGGCGGCTGGGAAAGGCCACCAGGATCCCTTCTAGGCGCAGCGACGCCGCCCCAGGATCGTAGGCCAAGCGCAGCTCGAAATCCCGCAGGTCGCGGCGCACCTCAATGCGGCGGATCCCTGCCTCCGTTAGGCCCAGGCGGAACCGCCAGTGGTTTTGCCATTGCGTGCCGATGGTGGCATCTAGGTCGAGGCCGTAGGTGGAAATCTCCCCCGACCGCGGATCGTAAACCGCCTGCAGCGCGTAGCTAATCCCCGGCTCATAGCTATCTAGACCCGAGCGCTGCTCCCGGTTGAAGGTGGTGCTGCTGCGCCCTCGATATTCCAGCCGGATCGGTTGTAACTGCCCCTGGTTGAGGTCGTAGGACGTTTGCACCTGGACGTTGAACAGCTCAGGGGTGGTGTTCCAAGTAAAGTTGGCGTTGAGGGTATCCCATTTTTGAGCGACAAAGTCGTAACCTAGGCTGGTGTCCAGGCGCAGCAGGTTTTTTACTTCCGCCTGCAGCTCCTGCAAGTTGCGGGAGGCAATCGCTTCCAAATCCTCCGGCGTATCGTCGGGGAAGGTCAGGGCTATGGGCAGCTCGCCGGGCAGGTCGTCTTCAAAGGCGATGTAGCCGGGGGGCACGTTGAGCAGGAAGTTGCGCGGGGTGAAGAAGCTAATGCTGGCGTTGAGGCGATCCACATCCTTGGGGCTGACGGAAAGGGTTTGAAAAGGAGCGGAATTGTTGCCGTAGAAGGTGCGGCTGTAGCGCAGATCGATGGTGTTCCAGTCGGCGGGCTTGAGGCTGAGGCGGGGGTTGAGGCTGACGGTGGATTCCTGGTCGGGGGTTGAGTACAGGACTTGGGTGTAGTCGATCGAGCCGGGCATGAAGGTGATCCAGGGAGCCGGTTGAATGTCGTTGAATTCAAGGCTGGAGCGCAGCTCGTAACGATTGAAAAAGTTAAGGCCGGATCCCACTTCTCGATCTGGCTGTTGCTCTTGGGTCAGGGTGAGGGCGCTGCTGAGGGAGATATCGGGAGTGATGCGGAGGAGATCGGGATTGAAGGCCAGCTCGAAGTTGCGGCGCGGCTCGGTGTCGCCGTTGGAGCTGCTGTAGGCGCGGTAGTTGAGGCGGTAGGTGCCTCCCCAGCCGGGTGGGGTGAGTTGGGCACCCAGCGTCAGCCGCGCATCAGCGAAATCCGGCCCATCTTTGACGCTCACCCGCTGATTGTAGTCCAGGCGCAGATCCGACTGCAGCCAAGGCACGCCCCCGTAGCGCTGGATGTGACTGAGGGTGAGGGGAAAGCTATAGGTGCCGTTTTCCTGGGATCCGCTGCGGTTGATGTTGAGGGTGGTGGTGGAGAGATCCCCCTGAAAGGTGGCGTTGAGGCGGAGGTCAGCGTTGTCGTTGCGCCCGCCGGCAGGGCGGTAGGTGTTGTCTAGGTTGAGGTTGAGCTGGCCCCGCAGTTGGCCCTCTTGGCCGAGGAGGTTGGCGGCGTAGAAGTCGAAGTTGTGGTCAAGGCGGAAGCGGCTGGAGAAGCGCCGCTGGTCAGCCTCAGTTACCAGGTAAAACTGGGCTCGCCCGTAGTTGACGCTATCGGGGATGGGGAGAATGTAGTCGTGCAGAAAGCCGATGCCCAGGCCTTTCTTCTGCAGGACATCCAGCCGCAGGCCGCCGAAGTTGTACTCGTCGAAGCGGTAGGCCCAACTGGACTTGACAAACACCCCTTCCGCCTCGCTGCGCCCCGGCAGCACCCACTGGTGATCCCGCAGGCTGTAGACGAAGAGGGGCAAGTAGGCAATCTGCAGCCCCGCCCGCAGATCGCCCTCTTGGGTGAGCTCGCCACCGGCAAAGACGCGGGCGTCGTAAACGATGACCCGGTCATCGGGAAACACCTCCACCCGATCCCCTTGCACGTAGTGGGTGATGGGCGGCTCCGGCGAGGTGGTGACGGTGGCCTTCTCGAAGAAGATCCGCTCTCCCAACAGGGCAGTGGTCTCTTGGCTGCGCACAAAAACCCGGGTGCCCGGCTCCTCCCCCGGCAGGATCACCAGCGAGTTTTCAAATTGAGCGCTGCGACCGGGGATATCCAAGTCCAGGTTGCGCCCCTCGATTTGCCGGATCCCGCGCCCCTGCGGCCCAGGAGGCCACTCCATGCGAAAAGGGCCCTCGCTGCGCAGGCGCCGTTCCCGCCGGTAAAACAACAGCCGCTCGCCGCTGATGCGGGTGCCGTCGGCCAGTTGGATCTGGGCGTTTCCCTCGGCAATGCCCAGGTCTTGTTCAGCGATGTAGCGGAGCACATCCCCACTGACGTTGATCTGATCCGGGTCGAGGGGGATCTGCCGTTGGCTGGTGGCGGTGGCCGCCAGTTGCTGGCGAATCTGGGATCCCTGGCTGGCAGGCGGAGCGGCTTCTGGGCCGGTGGCAGGAGCGCCCAGATCCCGCAACAGGGGGAACCGCTCCAACAACTGGGGAGCCAGTAGAGATCCGGCAGTGGGGGTGAATGACTCAGTTCCGGTTTGAGCTGCCATCTGAGTGCCGGTGGAAGCAGGTGCAGGGGAAGGGGCGCCGCCCAAATTCCAGCTCCCGCCGGCTTGCGAGATCAAGGTCGGGATTCGCTGCGCCGCCTCTTCCGAACCAAGCCCCTCTGGCCCTTGAGGGGTAACCGGATAAGCAGTAGCCAAGCTCTCGCCAGTGGATCCTAGGCCGCGCCTAGTCTCGGTGGGACGCAGCCGGGGTTCTTCTTCCATCCGCAGGGCAGCAGCTTGGGAACGGGGGGAGCCGAGAGAGTCCAGAGTCGGAACAGTTGCAGGGGACGTCGCCGCTGAAGCGGGCCGGGAAGACGGCGTTGCCTGGGCCTGTTGTGCCTGCCGCCGGGCGTGGGCCGCCGCCCCCTCGGCCAAGAGCCGTTGCAGCCGCTGCCGGTTTAACTCTTCTGGCGTGAGGGCCTTTTCAGAAGGGGTGCTAGACGGCGGGGAGCCAAGATTAGAAACTGAGGCCGCAGAAGGTCCAGTTGCCGCCTTCAAGAGCACAGCGGGCGGAGAAGATTGAGCCTCGGCTAAGGTGATGGGATCCCCCAACAGGCTGGCACCAGGGGGAGCAACCGATTCTGGGCTGGGAGCTCGGTGAGCCGGTTGTAACCGCTGGGCCGACGTTTGCGCTGCCCAAAAGCGCTGGTAGCCCTCCATATTGGTGGGCAGGAGATCCGGCTGGGCAAAGACCGCCCTCTCCATTCCCACCCACAGGGAGCTGCCCCAGCAAAGGGCTAGCCACCTTGCCCAAGGGCTGAAGCCATGTGGGAAGTTGCCGAATCTCACCGTAAAAACCGCCACAGTAGAGAGAAGCCCACCCCGCCGAAAATCATATTGGGCAACCAGGCAGCCAGCCAGGGATCGATCTGCTCAACTCGACCCATCGCGCGTCCTAAGCTCATCAGTACATAGTAAATAAACACCAGGACAATCGCTAGCGCCACACTGCCGTAGCGGCCGGTCTGCCGCACCGTTTGTAGGCCTAGGGGCGCAGCCACCAAGATGGCAAAAAAGCTGGCCAAGGGAATGGCGAACTTGAGGTGGTACTCCGTCAGGCAGCGGGCTACATCGGCAGAAGGACGTTGCTCCGCTCGATATCGCTGGCATTGCTCCCACAGCTCTGCCGCCCGTTGCTCCTGGGGCACCTTTTCGGCGTACACCAGGCCCACCAACTTGCTGACGATGTTCAGCTCCATCTCCGCCACCTGGCCCTCGTAGTAGGTGCGCCCCCGCTCGTCGTAGCGACGGATCACCACGTCTTGCAGGTGCCACGCTTGGCCCACCTGACGTGCCGTTTCGGCAGAGATCACCTGCGGGTAGCGTAGGTGGCCGGTCTCGGCCTTGCGATCCAAAATCAGTAAGTCGCGCATCAAGCCGGTCTCCGGGTCAATGGATCCCACATGAAACCAAAGGTCGTCGTCCACCCGCACGATCTCTTCCGAGTCAAAGGGAAGGGCATCCTGAGCCAGGATGAGATTGGTGTTCAGGGTTTTCACTTTTTGGTTGGTTTGGGGCACGATCACTTCATTGGTCAACAGCGCCAGGCCGCTGATCAGTAGACCGATGCAGAGCACCGGAATCAGCACCTTGCGATAGGGGATCCCGGCAGCCCGCAGAGCCGTGATCTCGCTGTCGGCCCCCATCCTGCCCAGGGTGAGCAGGGTGGCAAAGAGGCCGGCAATGGGGAAGGTGACCACCAAAATGGCGGGCAAGTTGAGGAGGAGAATGTGCAAAATTGTGAGGGGAGGGGCGCCTTTTTTCACCAGCAAATCGGCGTAGATAAAAAGCTGGTTGCCCAGCATCATTACCGTGCCCCCTGCCACCCCCAAAAAGAAGGGGCGGATCATTTCTTTGAAGAGATAAAACTCCAAAAAAAAGCCCCCAAATTTTAGGGATCCCCACAAGCTCCCCCTACCAGCAGCGCCTTGGTGCCGTTTTCCTTTGGTCAATTGGGTGGGCATGTGCCTTTATTCCCTCAGACTGGCGTGCGACTTAGCCGGCCCCAGACGAGTGGCAGGCAAGGGTTGGATCCCGTCAGAGGGCGTCGGTGATGCGAAATTGAAACATCCCCTGCTGCTGCTCGTCCCCCTCGACGGTGTACTCATCCTGTTCCAAGTTCAGGGTGACCAGCCTGCCGCTGAGGCGGTTGGCGCCCCGACACATCTGATCCAGAGCATCGCGACCGGGCAGACCCTCACTGGTTTTGGGGGGAACGGGAGTGAGCTCGCCGCGATCGCAGAGGAGGACGGGAGCCTGGTCGGCGGTGATCCTGAAAATCTGCCCTTGGTCGGAGTAGTCGGCCCGATCTCCCTCAATAGCGCGGTTGGCCTGGACGATCACCACATTGCCGAGGAAGCGGGCATCGCCGCTGGCCTGGTCGATCTCCACCCGATCGGCATAGATCACCGTCGGTTGATCGACATCGGCCTGGGTCTGGGGGTTTTGCAGGCGCCGCGCCAGCCAGTCCCCCTCGATCTGCTCGATCACCACCTCCCCCCGCAGCTCCACCTTCTCAGGGGTGATGGTGGCCTGGTTGGCCTTGGCCTTGCGCCCCCGCTGGATAAACTCGACAGCATCGCTAAACTCCGAGGTGCCGGTACGGGAGTTGTAAACCAGGCGAGCGGCCCGCACTTCCGTTTCGGCTTGGCGCAGCTCCTCTGTCAGGGATCCGCCGCCAGGAGCTGGGGTAGAGGCGGCCATCTGCCGGTAGAGAACGTTTTCTTCGAAGAAGAAGATCTTGTCGCGGTGGTTGCCCTCCAGGCGGGCGGAGGTGAGCACCCGCCCCGGCTCGCGCAGGGTCACTCCCCCCGTCAGCAGGCTTTGGGATTCGCGGCGGCGGTAGGTGCCCTGAGCTGCCTGGATGGTGGTTTCCCCTTGTTGAATTTCCAGGTTTCCTTCCCCGCGGGCAACTTGCGTGTTGCGGTCGTAGGTGAGGCGGTCGGCAATGATGGTGACCTCCTGATCCGGTTGGTTGGGAGTCGCCTGTGGGCCAGCCTGGGCCAAGCGCAGATCGGCTAACAGGGGATCCCGGCTGGTGTCGCCGGCTACCTCCTGCAACACCACGCCGCCGGAGAGAATGCTCTGGGCCTGCTGGCGCAGGTAGGTGCCCTGAGGGGCGCGAATCTCGATGCCACGTTCGCGGATGCGCAGGTTGCCTCTCCCTTCGGCCACTTGATTGGCACGATCGTAGGTGATCTGGTCGGCGGTGATGGTGGTGGAGGCAGGATCCGCCGCCGCAGTGGCCACCCACCGGGCGGCGCTGGCCAGGTCGGCTCCTTGGGCAGAGCTGGAGGACTCCGTCTTGCTGGGGCGATCCGGAGGCAGCACAATTAGCTTGCCCTGCTGGGCACTGAGGAGGGCAAATTGGAAGTTAAACGAGCCGGAGCGGCCCTGCAGCACCATTTCCTGCCCCTTGAGGGTGAACTCCGCCGGCACCTCGATGCGCTCTTCAGGCGTGACTCTCAGAGCGCGGGTCAGAAGCAGGCTGCCATCCTCGCTTCTCACCTCCACCTCCTCATCCAGATAGAGGGCGTCGGCGGTGGCGTCGTAGCGGGCCCGCTTGGCCCACCAAGTCATCTGCTCGCTGCTGGCAAAAAAGGGATCCGGCACCTCTTCTTGGCGGTCGGCGCCACCTCCGTAGAAGTAGCCGTGCGCCCCCTGCTCAAACACCTGTTGCCCAGCTCTGAGCTCCACCTGTTCGGCGATGAGACGCCAACGCTGGTGGCCCCCTCGACGACCCACAATATCCACCCTGCGGCTGACGGAAAGGGGCTGATCCGGGGGAGGGGACTCCACCTTTACCTCTTCGATGTCGATGGACAAGGCCCAGGCAACCAGAGCGGCCAAGAGGCCGGTTCCCAAGAGCGCCACCCCCAGGTTGGAATTGAAAAATCGCCGCATCCTGTTCTCGCCGCTGCCTTACGTTGATTCCGAACCCATGAGCCCCAGCAGGGCCAACACCCAACCCGGCACACTAGGCTGTAGCTTATCGCAATTTGCGGGCCGCCTCGTCGGGATCCCGATCACCTCTAAGGTTCTGGTTTATCCCAGACGGCTGAGGATAAAGCCCAACCCCAGAAACAGCCCTAGCCAAAAGTGGAGGCCAACAGCGATGAACTTAGAATGGCTGATCCGCTGCGGCTGGTCGTGGTAGGCCCCCAGCAGGCGGGATAGCCGCACCGCAAAGGGGATCCCGGCAAAACCCAGCAACGTCCAAGCCGGAAAAGCCCCCAGCCCGACAAACAGCAGCAGCAGGCCAAAAATGCTGCCGCAGATCCAGGGGATGAGACGGGCGGAGCGGCGGGTGCCCAGCCGAGCCACTGGCGAGCGCTTGCCAGCAGCCAGATCGTCCTCCACCTGATGAAAATGGGAGCAAAACAAAATTAGGCTGGTGACCATCCCCACCACCAGCGAGGCCGCCAGGGCCGGCAGCGACCACGTTTGGCTTTGGCTGTAGTGGGCAGCCAGAACCGCCAGCGGCCCAAAGCTCAAAAAACAGAGGATCTCCCCCAGCCCTTGATAGCCCAGGCGCAGGGGCGGCCCCTGGTAGGCGTAGCCCAGCCCGCAGGCCAGCAGCACCAGCAGCAGCACCGTTGGATCCGCTTGCCGCCAGCTTAGCCAGAGGATCCCTGCCAACCCCAGGGCCAAAAAGGCATTGCCAGCCCAGAACACCTGCTCCGGCTTGCCGGTTAGGTTGACCAGTGAGTGGAGCTTGTTTTTGTCCACCCCTGTCTGGGCATCGAACACATCGTTGCTGATGTTGACCCAAGCCAAAAGACAGATGGCGGCCCCCAAAAACACCGCCAAAACCCCCACATCCATCACCCCTGCCTGGGCGTAGGCGATGGCAGATCCCACCCAGATGGGCATGATGGCCACACTGTACATAGGAGGCTTGAGGGCGGCCATCCACAACTGCCGCCGGGAGCGGCCCTCCCAAGTGCCCTTTTCTGCAAGCTGTACCTGGCTGGTCTCTGGATCCCTGCACGTTCTCTTTGACGGTTCCGGCTGTGCGAGCATGTTGGATCTAGCTCTCTCTGGGTTCTGTGTTGGCTCTGTATTTGTTAGGTTAGGGGGCTTCTGTCCCCATCCCCAAGGATGCTAAGAAACTTTGCAATCCGTAAAGAAACGCCTGGGATCCGGCGCTGGCGAGCCTGAGCCGCCGGCTGCTCTCCTAATCTCCTATCCTGAAACGCCTTTCTGCAGCTTCCCCTGCCGGCTGCGATGACGCTTGTCCTGTTTTCGGCCAAGGTGGGATCGTCCTCTTTTGCTTGCGCATGACTTCTTCTCTTTTCCCCTGGAAGGGTGCGTCCGGATGCCCGGAAGGGCCCAGAGACTGGCCGCCCATTCACACCTCTGCTGGGCCAGGAGAGGTGGAACACGCCTGGGATCCCCTGCTAGCGGCCTGCCAAGAGATGGCGCGGGCGCGAGGGATCCCCCAGATTCTCAGCCTATGGCAGCCCATCTCAGGGCTAGATCCGCTGGCAGTGCTGGCCCGGCAGTTGGGCTCGCTCCCCCCCAGCCACTCCCTCGGCTATTGCTACCTCTCCCACCCGACGCAAGGGAAACGGGTGCGGGTGCTGGGATGGGGATCCCTGCGGCAGCTCGACCTTTCGGGAAAGGGGAGATTTGAGGCGGCACGGGCCTTTGTGCAAGGGCTCCAGCCCCATGTTCATAGCGCTCCCGGCTCCCCCCCAGAGTCCCCCCGCAGCCAGCAGGAGCGCCCTTTGTGCTTCTGCCGTTTTGGCTTTGCCCCCAACAGCGGCGGGGGGGCAGCGCTGGTCCTGCCGCGCTGGCAACTGTTGAAGTAGCAGGGGGAGTTGACGGTGGCGCGGCTCAACCTGGAAATTGGCCCTGAAAGCGACCCGGCGGCCTTGGCCGGCCAGATTGCCGCTTTTTTTGTCCGCATGCAGCGCCTTGCCGAGGCCCCCTTGCCTGCCTGGAATGCCTGGAAGCCCCAGCCGCCGCCGCAGGTGGCAGTGGCGGAAGAGGCCCTCTTGGCGCGAATTGAAAAAGCCCTGCAAGCAATTCAGGTGGGATCTCTGGAGAAAGCGGTGCTGGCGGAAGCGGTGGATCTGGTGTTGCCCTCCCCTCCGGCCATCCCCTCGCTGCTGGCCTATCTGGAGGCGCATCACCCCGATTGCAGCGTCTTCGCCTTTGCCTCAGAAAGTGAGGGGAATTTTCCTCCCCAGGTCTTCCTGGGAGCCAGCCCGGAGCGGCTGCTTTCGGTGTGGCAAGGCCGGGTGCAGATTGATGCGCTGGCCGGCTCCGTCGCCCGCGGCGCCAATGGCCACCAAGACCGGATGTTGGCCGAGCAATTGCTCCGGAGCGCCAAAGACCGGCGTGAACACCAGTGGGTAGTGCGCTCGATCCAGGAAGCTCTGGGCCGGCTGGGGATGGAGCCCCGCATCTCCCCTCAGCCACGGCTGCGCCGTTTGGCCAACATCCAGCATCTGCAAACGGTAATCGAGGCGGAGCTCCCCGCTGATGTGCATCTATTTGACCTGTTGGCCCAGCTCCACCCCACTGCCGCTGTAGGAGGCTATCCGCAGCAGGCGGCGCTGCAGTGGCTGGAGCAGTGGGAGCCCTTTGACCGCTCGAGCTATGCCGCCCCTTTGGGCTGGGTGGACTTGCAGGGCAATGGCGAGTTGGTGGTTGGGATCCGCTCAGCCCTGATTGAAGGGAAGCGGGTCCGCCTGTATGCTGGCGCTGGCATCGTAGCCGACTCCAAGCCGGAGCAGGAAGTGGCCGAAATCCGCCTGAAGCTGCAGGCGCTGGTTCAGGCCCTGGCCTTGCAGCCACCAGACTCCCTCGGCTGGTAGTTGCAGCCGCCGTTGGGCAAAGCTGATAGAACAGTCTCCCAAACAGTTAAAGTTAGAGAGCTGGCCCTTTAACGGCCTCGACTTGTCCACAGCATGGTTACCCTCAATCCCCCCTCTTCCCCGCCTATGGCCGGATCCCGTCTCTGGCCCGGCATCATTGAGCACTACCGGGAGTGGCTCCCCGTCAGCCCCCGCACCCCCGTAGTGACGCTGCATGAAGGTAATACCCCTCTGATCCCCTCTCCTGCCCTGAGCCGACGGCTGGGGCGAGACTGCCAGGTATACCTAAAGTTGGAAGGCCTCAACCCCACCGGCAGCTTCAAGGATCGGGGCATGACCATGGCGGTGTCCAAAGCCAAGGAGGCGGGGGCGGAGGCCATCCTCTGTGCCAGCACCGGCAATACCTCAGCAGCAGCCGCTGCCTATGCGGCCAAAGGAGGCCTGCGGGCCTACGTGCTGATCCCTGATGGCTATGTGGCCAAGGGCAAGCTGGCCCAAACCCTGATGTACGGGGCGGAGATCATCGCCATTCAGGGCAACTTTGACCAGGCGCTGGCCATGGTGCGGCAACTGGCGGAAGTCTACCCCGTGGCCCTGGTCAATTCTGTCAACCGCTTTCGGCTAGAAGGACAGAAAACTGCCGCCTTTGAGGTGGTGGATGCTTTGGGAGATGCCCCCGACTGGCTCTGTATCCCGGTAGGCAATGCCGGCAACATCACCGCCTACTGGATGGGCTTTTGCCACTACTACCAGCGAGGCAAGGCCAGCCGCCGCCCGCATCTCTATGGCTTTGAGGCTGCCGGCGCTGCTCCTATCGTCCTCAATCGCGTGGTGGAACATCCAGAAACGGTGGCCACAGCCATCCGCATTGGCAACCCTGCCAGTTGGGTAAAGGCCAAGGCGGCTGTCCAGGTCAGCGGTGGCCGAGTGGACAGTGTAACTGACGAGGAGATCTTGGCCGCCTATCGTCTGCTGGCAAGAGAGGAAGGGATCTTCTGCGAGCCGGCCAGTGCCGCCTCGGTGGCTGGATTGCTGAAATGGCGGGATCAGGTGCCTGCCGGCGCCCGGGTGGTGTGCGTGCTCACCGGCAACGGCCTCAAGGATCCCGACACGGCCGCCCAACAGGGATCCGCCCCCATCCACACGGGGGTTGCCCCCGATTTGGCTGCTGTAGCCCGCCTGATGGGCTTTTAGCGCCGCCGCCCTGGGTGCTGGGGGAGGGATGAGGTGCTGGCTCAGGGGGTTCACTCGTCACTGCGGCTAGAAGGCTGCGCGGGCGACTGATAGTTGCGGATGGCCCGCTTGACCAAAGTGAGAAAGGCGTAGGCCCGTTGATCGGTGGGATCCAAGCGCATCACGGTCTGAAAGGCCTCTTCCGCCTGCCGCAGGACGTCTAGATCGATCTGGCCATCCACCTCTGCTTCCAGTTGAGCCTTTTGCAAGAGCAGTGCCCCGCGGTTGTAGTGGGCTGCAACATGGCTGGGATCCGCCGCCACTACCGCCTCCAGTTCGGCCAGGGCTGGATCCAGATAGCCACTCATACCCAGCACCCAGGCCAGCTTATAGCGAGCTTCGGTGTGCGTGGGGTCCTCGGTAACTGCTCGGCGAAACGCCTGGATGGCCGCCGGAAAATCGCCCGCCTGAACCGCCGCGATGCCTTCTTGGTAACTGTCGTTGGCCATAGGCAAGGTTTGGGTCTGAGCCGAGGGATCCCTGATCTGCAGCTTAGCCCTTGCCAGATGGGATCTCCCGGTTTTCCCACCCTAATGGTGAGAAGCGGTTCAGCGCCTTTTCGCCGCTGGGCCTGCCATCTGCGGCAGGGGAAACTGCCTCAGCAGGGGATCTCAGATTGCGCAAAGCCTGCTCTGGCAAAACTCTGCCCTTTCCTAGGATGAACATAGCCGCTAATCAGGGGTGAACTATGAACGCCAAACTGCTCTTCCTGCCGCTGGCTTTGGGGCTGTCGATGGCTCCGGCCACCGTCGTTTTCCCGCAGACGCTGGGCCTCTACTCCCCGCTGCCAAGGCTACAACTGGCCGACACTCGCCTGGAAACCGGCACCCGCTCCATCCTCGTCAACCCAGTACCTTCCGACTTGCAGGTAAATCTGGAGCTGGATCGGCGTGGCTCTAACCCCATCTACCGGCCCGGCGAGCCGATTTCCATTACCTTGAGCACCAATCGCGACGCCTACGTCTACCTGTTCAGCATCCAAGCCGATGGCCGCACCCATTTGATTTTGCCCAACCGCTTCTCGGGTGGAAACGAGTTTCTGCGGGCCGGCGAAGTGCGCACCTTCCCGCCCCCCGGTGCCCGCTACCGCCTAACCATTGCTCCGCCCTTTGGCCAAGCCCAAGTATTGGCGGTGGCCTCCCTCCGTCCCCTCAACTTCCAGGAGATCGCCTCTTTTGAGCAGGGTGGATCCTTTGCCAATGTAAGGGTACGGGGATCCCAACTGGGCGATGCCATCGCTCGCGCCATTGTCGTCGAGGAGATCCCTGCCACCGAGTGGGTGACCACCACGCGCTTCTATCGGGTCGCACCGCGGTGACCCCAGACTTTCCATCCTTCCAGAGCCTGGAACCGACAGCTATGCAGGCTTGTCTCCGGCCTAGACCGAGCCGAAGCTGAGGCTTAGGAGAAGAACAGCCACCAAGCTCACCACTAGCATCAGACCAGCAGGCATAAACCTGCCGGTTTTGCGGTAGCGCAGGGCAAAGAGAAGGGATCCCAGCGCCGCCGTCCCCAAGCCCAGGCCCAGCCCCCAGCGGGAACCTGTTCCCAGTAGCCCATAGCTGACGCCACTGAGGGCGGCCCCCACCAGGCCGCCGATTAACGACTTGGAGCTTCTGCCTTTCATATAGCCGACGACTCCGCCTACCAAAAGCAGCGCTCCATAGACGAGCAAAGTAATCTGTGCAGCCATCATGGCTGGGAAAAACCCCTCCTAGCTCGGTCTAGTCCACAACAATTTCACGAATCAAGGGCAGGCGGATGCTGATGTAGCGGTTGAGAATCGAGGCATCGACGTTGCTGAGGGCATGTTTTTTTTGGCAGGCACTCAGAAGCAGATTCACCAAGTCATCGTCACGTTGATTGAGCCAATCTGGCCTGCCGATCTCGCTGACCAAAGACCAAAACTGGCGTACCATTTCAGGGGTCATGGCATCCATTGTGTAGGGTAAGGGCTGAACTGCGAAAGTGCAAAAGCAAGAGTGGTCTAGGCCATCAATTCCATTCTAGGGAAAACGCCTCGTCCGTGAAGGCAACATTTCAGCTCTGTCACAACTTAGGATAAGATGTCATGCTTTCCCATAAACCTCAGCAAACCCCAACCATCCTGGCTTCAGAAAGCTTTGAACCAGAAGCTTCCAGGGCTAATAACAATAAAGCAATAAAAATAATAACTCTTGCCCAATCTCGACATCGGCATCAAAAGGCTTATAAGCCGACTGGCCAAAACTTCTCAGGGAAGGTGCAGAAGCTTGGCAGGCCTGGACACTAGTGCAGGGCGTACTGCAACACATAGGCTCCTTCTTCTCCTGGTTTGTGGGTGTTGGCCCGGAGGGTGTAGGTACCGCTGCGAGGCAAAAAGGCGATCATTAGGGCATCGCTTCTGCTCCCTTGGTCATCATCCCAGGCAATCACATCGCCACTGGGATCCAGCAGTTGCAAAAAGGCATCGAGATCGGAGCTGGTCATCAAGGCTATCAAGATCTGTCCGGCCCGGGCAGCAATGGGGTGTTCTTCCATCCAACTGCCGTCCTCAGGGTGCTGGGCGGATCCCTTCTGCAGACGGCCCGACACCGTTTGCTGCCAATCGACCTGGGCCAGCCGGTAGGCCAGCCGATAGGTGCCGGTGGATTCCGGCTCGAAGCTCGTGGCCCGCAAGGTGTAGGTGCCTTCCTGCAGCAGCCGCACCGCCAAGAGGGCGTTGACATCGGGGCCGGAGTCGTCGTCAAAGCCGATTACCCGCCCCTGGCCGTCCACCAGCTCCAGGTAGGGGTCAAAGTCTTCGCTCTCCAGGGTGGCGATCAGGATCTGGCCCGCCTTGGCGGCAACAGGGATCCCATCCCAGTAGCTGCCGTACTGGGGGCTGACCTTGTCCCCTGCTTCAAGAGTTCCTGTCAGGGTCTGGCTGCCTCTCCACAGGGAAGAGCGAGTCAAGGCGGATCCCACTTGTGTGCTCCTCTCTCCCACCAGGTTCAGTAGCCGACAGCCGCTGACCAACCTCAGAGCCACCCAAGCAAGGGCCAGACGGGATCCCCAGCGGCGGGAAAACCCAGAACTAAAACACAAGCTCGACATCCAATCAGTGAGGATCCCTCGAGGGGGAATGGAGACCATAAGTCCAATTTTACCGCTTGGGCAGAGTCGGACAGGGACGGCAATTTACAGAGCCTCCCAGGCTTGCAAGACGGCCTCTAGAGCCAGCCGCCCGTGGCTGAGATGGGTTCCCCCCTGCAAATAGACGGTGTAGGGCTCCCGCATCGGCCCATCAGCGGAGAGCTCGGCACTGCTGCCGGCAACAAAAGTGCCCGCCGCCATCACTACCGGGTCGGCATAGCCGGGCATCACTTCTGGAACCGGCGTGAGGTAGGAATCCACAGGCGAGCTGCTTTGGATAGCGCGGCAAAAGGCCTGCAACTTCTGCGGGGATCCCAGTTGAATGGCCTGGATGATATCGGTGCGGGGCACCTGGGGCAGCGGGGAAACAGGATAGCCCAGATCGTGGAACACCTGGGCGGCCAGATGGGCGATCTTAACCGCTTCGGCCACCATCTGTGGGGCCAAAAACAACCCTTGAAATAGAAGCCGGTTGAGATCGAAGGTGGCTCCCCCTTCCGAGCCAATCCCCGGCGCCGTCAGCCGGCAGGCAGCCTGCTCCACCAGCTCGGCCCGCCCCGCCACGTAGCCCCCCGCCGGGGCCAGGGTACCCCCTGGATTTTTGATCAGGGATCCAGCGATCAAATCCGCACCCACGTGGGTGGGCTCTTGGGTTTCCACAAACTCACCGTAGCAATTGTCCACCAAGACCACCACCTCCGGGTTTTGTGCCTTAACAATCTGGATCATCTCGGCAATCTGGGCGATGGAAAAGCTGGGACGCCAGTCATAGCCACAGGAGCGCTGGATGTGAACCAGGCGGGTTTGCGGTTTGAGGGCCGTTTTCAGGGCCTGCCAATCGACGCCGCCTTCCCGCAGATCCAACTGACGGTAGGTGACGCCGAACTCCCGTAGGGATCCCCGGCCCGAGCCGCGCAGGCCGATCACCTCCTCCAGGGTGTCGTAGGGGGGGCCGGTGATGGCCAACAGCTCATCCCCCGGCCGCAGCACGCCAAACAGGGCACAGGCAATGGCATGGGTGCCGGACACCATTTGCAGCCGCACCAGTGCCGCCTCACAGCCCATGATCTGGGCAAACACCCGATCCAACACCTCTCGTCCCCGGTCATCGTGCCCATAGCCCGACACGCCGGCGAAGTGATGGGATCCCACCTGCTGGTGGCGAAAGGCCTGCAACACCCGCGCCAGGTTCTCCCTAAGGACGTTATCTATCGCCTGAAACCGATCCTGCAGAGCTGCCTCTGCTCTGTCCAAAAGCTCCGTCACCTTCAAAGAGATCTCTCTGGCCACCGAGTCCATCCCCCTTTTCCTGAGCAAACTGGCTTTTCAGCTAGCAGGTCGGCCACCGCCCAAGAGGCCAAAAACAGCTTTTCAGACCTGCTCCTGGTAACGATGTTTCCGCAGGATCCCTATCTTGATAAAAACCTTAACTTCAGTCAACATCTCTTCATTCTCCCTTTCAGTCTCTGTCGGAGCTGGAAAAAGCCGCCCGACTCACCAGGTTGTATAATGGCTACAAGATCTACAAGGAGAAGAGAGAACAATAAAAAATAAGGGGATGCTTGCCCTAAGAGCAGAGGTTGGTTCAGCAACTGCTGATTTCCGCTACTGCAGAGGATAACTTGTGTCGATCAAGGCCGATCCTTCTTCTAAAGTTGAGGATGAAGTGGGCGGGCATTGATGATTGGAAGGTTTCCTGAGAAATCCCACTTAAAAGCTACACCCTTAGCTTTCCTAATACTCAGAGTTGAATTCAAGTTTAGTAAAAGTATTTTCGCCAGAGCCTATCTGTGTAAGTTCTGCTGCTAAGTTTGCTCTCTTCGAACCATCTAGAGACCTTCTCCACTTGCATTTGGAGTTCCAAATTCAGGGAACTTCTCTTTGCCTGAGAAGTGGTGCTGGCCCCCAATCCCTTAAAAATGAAGACAGCCTAAATTTATTCTTAACCCCCGAACCGGATCCCTGGGGGAGATGTTAACTTAGACTTAACCCAAGAGGTTAGTGCCGCTACCAAAGCCAATCTTCATCTTCTGGCGTAGCCCTTCCCGCAAGTTGCCGGGCCGCGATCATGCCTGAGGTGGGGGCTGTTTTCTAGGGATCCTTTGCGAGGGTGAGGCGCTAACTTTAGGTGTAAACTGACACAACTGGGAGACTGCCCATGACTAAGCTTGTGATCCAAGGGAAAAACGTCGAGATTACCGACGCCATCCGCAGCTACGTTCAAGAAAAAATCGAGCGGGCTGTCAGCCATTTTGCCCAGATCACCAGTGAAGTGGATGTCAATCTATCGGTGGCCCGTAACCCCCGCATCAGTGCCAACCAATCTGCCGAAGTTACCGTCTACGCCAATGGCACCGTCATTCGGGCGGAGGAAAGCAGCGAGAACCTCTACGCCAGCATTGACCGTGTTGCCGACAAGCTGGCCCGCAAGCTGCGCAAATACAAAGAACGCAACGGCGTTCACCGCATCCGCCATTCTCCCAAAACCTCGGTGGCAGTGGCCCAGCAGCCCCTCACCGATCCGCTGAATACAGACCGGCAAGCAGAGCTGCCCCCCGAGGTGGTGCGCACCAAGTATTTCGCCATGCCTCCCATGACAGTTCAGGAGGCCCTACACCAGTTGGAGCTGGTGGATCATGATTTTTACGTGTTCCGCAACATCGAAAACGGCGAGATCAACGTCATCTATGTCCGCAAGCACGGCGGCTACGGCCTGATCCGCCCCCATCCCTAGAAGCAGTTGCCCCATGGCTGAGCAGATCGCCGCTCAAGCCGCTCCTGTAGGCTCTGGCAGCGCCTTCTACCTGCTGCTGCAGCTCACCGATTCTGCCCTGCCGATTGGCGCCTATTCCCACTCCTGGGGCTTGGAAGCGGCTGTGCAAGCGGAGCGGCTGCGGGATCGGGCGGAGGTACAGCGGTACTTGTTGGGGGTTCTGCACCTGAGCTTGGCTCCCTTTGAGGGGAGAGCCTGTGGCTTGGCCCACTGTCTGGCGCAAGGGGGATCCCTGGCGGGAATGGGCAAGCTACAGCAGCAACTGCAGGCATCCCGTTGGGCAGCAGAACCGCGCCAAGCCAGCCTGGATCTGGGGAAGCGCTTGGCACAACTGGCAGAGCGCACCTGGGGGATATCCGTTCCCAGGGCTGAGGGAGAGCTGCTCCACTATCCCCTAGCCTTTGGCTGGATCTGCGCCCAGGCCGGCATTGGGCTAGAGGATACCCTGCGAGCCTTCTTATTTGCCTCCCTCACGGGGTGGGTCTCAGCAGCAGTGCGCTTGGTGCCTCTGGGGCATAGCGAGGGGCAGCGCTTGCTGGCCCAGTTGTATGAGCCGATTGAGACCGTGGTGCAGCAGGAAATTCTGCCGGTTGTGAAGCGAGACCCGACCCTGGCTTGGCCAGCCCTGAGCAGCTTCGCCCCCCTCAACGAACGGGATTGCCAAGCTCACCAGCAGCTTTATTCCCGCCTTTTTCAATCCTGAAAGCTGCCCTCACCCACAGCCCTTCTCCCTCTAGGGGAGGGGAGCCGGGGATCGGGGTTACGAACAGAACGAACAGTTGGCTCGCTATTCGGATAGAGCTACAGGGTCAAGAGCCTCCTCCCCTGGGAAAAACCAGGGAGGGGCGTAGCTCAAAGGTTGAGATTGACGGAGGTAGGCCTCAGTGGCGGAGGGGCTCCCCAACGGCCAGTACCTCCTGCAGGAACCGATCCTGCTGCTGGCGCAAAATGGCTAGATCCGGGCCGTGGTTGAGCAGGATGAGGTGGGTACCATCGGGCAACTGCCCCACCATCATCAGCCGATCGGGGGCGGAGCCCACCTGGGCGGTCGTGCCGGAGGGCAGGGTGCGCAATCCCAGAGTGCTGTGGCCAATGCCTGCTCTAGGCAAGATCCGGGTCGGATCCCCGTCTGTGGCCTCCAGCAGATGTTCCCATAGATGGGCCAAGGCGCGGGGGGAGAGGTACAGCTCTTGCCCGCCTGGGCCAAGGCGAATTTCCGACTGGGCAGGGGCCAGTTTGGGATCCAGATGGGCAACCGGCTGAGCTACCAACCGCTGCTGCAGGTACTCCAGCAGGGCTGTTCTGCCTCCCAGCTCCGCTAACAGGGCTTCTACCATGGCGCGATCGTTGCTGCCGTTGAGGATTTGTAGCAGGGATCCCAGGCGCAGCGAGGTGTAGCTGGCCAGGCAATGGATCTCCTCGGTCAGCTCCCTTAATGTTGACCCGGAGCCGCCGATGGCCACAGGATAGGGCCCCTGGGGATCCTGGAGGAGCTCGGCAAGCCGGCGGGCGCTGGCCAGAGAGTCAGGCTGACCCAGCAAGCGGAAGGGGGGCACCACCTTTACCTCGCCGTCGATCTGGCGAATGCCGAGGTTGTGCAGGTGGCGGGCCAGCTCGGCCACATTGGCCTCCCGGAAATAGGGATCCCCACCGCCCACCACGACCAAGTCTCCCGTCAAGCGCTGGCCGGAGCGATGGCCGGTGGTGTAGAAGCGAGTTTGGAAGCGATACTCATAGCCCCACTTCTCCAGCGCCATCAGGCTGAGGGCCAGTTGCTCCAAAGCCCCCACTGGCAAAGGCCGATCCAGCAGGTGCTCCGCCAGCAGCTCGCCTTCGGCTGTCCAGAGCAGGATCCCCTGCTGGGAGAGGGCCCCGCCTTGGGCAGCCAACCCCTGCAAAAAGCCGGACAAAACCAAAGCGTAGAGGGAATCCTGCCACTGCGGCGATTGCTCCCGGGGCCACCAGGGGGGAAGGCCGGGCGTGCCACTGGGGGAAGGCAGCGGCGGCGGCGGGGTGGGGATGGGGGGGAAGGGGTTTTGCGCCGGTGCTGCAACCTCAGCCTGGACACCCTGAGTTGGAGAAGGGGGTTCGGCACTGCTGCGGTTGTTCCAGCAGGCCCCCAGGGCTAGAGAACAAGCCAACGGGATCCCTGCCCAGAGGAAACGGCGCTGGGAGCCCAACCCCTGTGGGATAGACAACATGCTGACCTCCCAAAAGACATTGGCAAAGAGAACGAGCTGGCAAGACTTGAAGCTACTCTAGTGCCATCTCAATCGCTCTGGCAAATTCTGCCCTTGCCCAATAGCCCTCTTTTGCCGGGGCAACCCCAGATGTCTCAGGCAAGTCGGTATTTTCCTCCTTCCTAGGAGTCCGGCAGAAGAGGAGGATCCCTGTCGCGCCAAGCTTAACTGGGTTCCTAGCTGAGGCTGCTGGGAAAAGCTGCAGTTGGCTGGAGATTCACCACTTGCTCAACCCTTTACCATAACTTTTGTTGTAAAACTTGTAACACTTTTGTAACGGATGATGGGCTACTTTTGGTTGCTCTTTCAATAGAAGGTTAGGACGAAAGAATTTAGGCTCTAAGCATTCTCAGCCACCCCTGGGGAAACCTCAAACTGCGCGATGGCTCAATCAGAGAAACAAGCCTTCCTGGAGCGATGGCGCGATATTCTGGCCCCCTATTCTCTGGGCTATCGCCTTCGGCTGTTGTCGCAATTGGTGCGGCGGAAATTTCAGGCCTACCTCGAGCCCTTCGGCCTGAGCACCTCCCAGGGGGTGGTGCTTTGCTGCCTCTGGAAAGAAGACGGGATCCCCACCTCCACCATCTCGGAGCGCCTGCAGCAGTTGGGGGCACCATAACCGGTGTCTTGGACGGCATGGAGAAACGGGAGCTGATCCGGCGGCAGCGGGACCCCAAGGATCAGCGGAGCTGGCGGGTTCACCTCACCCCTGCCGGAGAGAAGTTGAAAGAAACTTTACCCCCTCTCACTGGGGAGTTGCGGGAGCAAACCTACGGCTGTCTCAGTCTAGAAGAACGGGCAACCCTGTCGCGGCTGGTGGATCGCCTGATTGCCCACTTGTCGGAGGAGTCGGATGCCACGGTGGTGGCAGAGCTGAACCATAGCTTGTCCTAGTGTTTACCCAATCCCTATCCTTAGCTATGGGTTGATGGTTGAGCCGATGGGGATCCCTGCAGTGTTGCTCCTGGATTGTTCTCCCTCAAGTCTTTCCCCGGCTGAGGCGCGGGAGAAATTGCTGTATCTGCTGGCCCAACTGGCCTACCGCGAGGGATCCTTTACCCTCACCTCCGGGCAGCAGAGCTCCTACTACATTAACTGCAAGCCAGTTACCCTCCACCCCCAGGGAGCCTACCTGGTGGGATCCCTGCTGCATCGGCTACTGCCCCCTGAGACCGAGGCAGTTGCCGGCATGACCTTGGGAGCGGATCCCTTGGTCACGGCGGTGGGTTTGGCGTCTCTGCAGGCTGAGCCGTCCAACCTGGCAGCCCTGATTGTCCGCAAAGAGCCCAAGGGACATGGCACACAAGCCTGGATCGAAGGGCCGGAACTGCCGGCGGGCAGCCGGGTTTGGATCTTGGAAGATGTGGTCACCACTGGCGGCTCCGCCCTCAAAGCTGTAGAGCGGGTGCGGGCAGCGGGCTATCGGGCAGAAGGGATCCTGGCTTTGGTGGATCGACTGGAAGGGGCAGAGGCCCGTTACCGCAAAGTAGGGATCCCTTTTCGCCGCCTGTTTACCCTCGAAGAGGTGCAGGCTTGCCACCGGGCTGTCTGCCAAGGTTGGAGGAGCTAGCTTGGAGGGATTCTGTCTCCTCTGGAGCTGTCCATCCAACTGCAAAAGTGACAGCATAGGCGGTGGAATACTTGGTTGGGCAAAAAGGCATAGCCATGCGCATGGGCAGACTCAGTGGGATCCTCCTCCATCCAACCTCTTTGCCAGGGCCATTTGGCATCGGCGACCTGGGGCCGGCTGCTTACCGGTTTGTGGATTTTTTGGTGGAGAGCGGCCAGCGCCTCTGGCAGGTGCTGCCTCTGGGGCCCACCGGCTGGGGCAACTCCCCCTACATGAGCTTTTCCGCCATTGCCGGCAACCCGCTGCTGATTAGCCCAGAGCTGCTGGTCAAAGCCGGTTGGCTGGAACCCAATGGCTGGCAGGATCTGCCCCAATGGCCGACCATCCAGGTGGGGAATGGCGAGCGGGTGGACTACGAAGCCGTGATCCCCTTCAAGCTGGGCTTGTTGCGCCGCGCCTGGGCCACTTTCAAAGACAAGGCCACCGCCGCCGACTGGGAAGCCTTTCAAGCCTACTGTGCTGCCGAGGCCGACTGGCTGCCGGACTACGCTCTGTTCATGGCCCTCAAAGAGGTGTATGGTGACCAGGAGTGGACCCAATGGGATCCGGCCCTGGCACAACGGGATCCCCTGGCTTTGCAAGAGGCCCGCGACCGCTATGCCGATGCCATTACCCAACAGATGTTTTGGCAATACCTATTTGCCCAACAGTGGGGATCTCTGCGGGAGTATGCCCATCGGCATCAGGTGCGGCTGATCGGCGACTTGCCCATCTATGTCGCCCCCAACAGTGCCGATGTGTGGGCCAACCGCGAGCTGTTTCACCTGGATGAGCAGGGACGGCCCCTGCAGGTAGCCGGCGTGCCCCCCGACTATTTCAGCCCCACTGGGCAGCGCTGGGGTAACCCTCTCTACAACTGGGAGGTGCTCAAGGCTCGCGGCTACGACTGGTGGATCCGGCGCATCCAGGCCATTCTCAAGCAGGTGGACTGCGTCCGCATCGACCACTTCCGGGGCTTCGAGAGCTACTGGGCCATCCCTGGCGAGGCGGAAACAGCAGTAGAAGGCGAGTGGCAGAAAGGGCCGGGGGCTGACTTCTTTCAGGCGTTGGCCGACCGGCTGGGGGAAATTCCGGTGATTGCCGAAGACCTGGGGGACATCACACCGGAAGTGTTGCAACTGCGGGATCAATTTGGCTTGCCCGGCATGAAAGTGCTGCTCTTTGCCTTTGGCTCGGGGCCCGATAACCCCTATTTGCCCCATAGCTATGAGCGCAACTTCGTCGTCTATACCGGCACCCACGACAACAACACCGTGGTGGGCTGGTTTCATGACCCAGAACGTCCGGAGTGGGAAAAACAAAATCTGTTGCGCTACCTGGGCTGCCAGGGATCTGACGGCATCCACTGGGATCTGATTCGCCTGGCCCTGGCTTCCGTGGCTGACCTGGCCATCATTCCCCTGCAAGATGTGATGGGCCTGGGGGCAGAGGCGCGCATGAACTTCCCCGGCAGGGCCGAGAACAACTGGGCCTGGCGCTACCGCGAGGAGATGCTGCGGCCGGAGCTGGCCCAGCGGCTGGCGGAGCTGAGCGTCACCTACGGGCGCATCTCCCCGCAAGACTTGGAGCAGCGGCGGGCGGCCTTGGCCCAAGAGCGGGCGGCTGCGGCAGCCTCAAGCCCTGCCTAGTTTGCCGAAAGATAAAGGAGCAATTCTCAGCTAGATTCCATCCCACCCGCGCTAGTCCAGCGCTCGCGCCTGTGCCAGGAACTCCGCCACCGTCAGGGATCCCCAGTCTTGGCCGTGGCGTTGGCGCACGCTCACTGTGCCGGTTGCCTGTTCTTTTTCTCCCACAATGAGCATGAAGGGGATCCTGGCCTTCTCGGCGTTGCGGATCTTTTTGGGCAGGCGGTCACTGTCGGCATCGATGTGGACGCGGATCCCCTGTTCCCGCAGGTGATCCCGCACCTGGGTGGCATAGCCCAGGTATTGGTCGGAAACAGGCAAAATGCGCACCTGTTCCGGTGCCAGCCAGAAAGGAAAATCCCCAGCATATTCCTCAATGAGGATCCCAATGAGCCGCTCCAGCGAGCCAAAGGGAGCGCGGTGGATCATCACCGGCCGCTGCCGGGATCCGTCTTCGGCTACATAGTACAAATCAAAGCGCTGCGGGTTTTGATAATCCACCTGCACCGTGCCCAACTGCCACTCCCGATCCAGCGCGTCGCGGAAAATAAAGTCCAGCTTTGGCCCGTAGAAAGCCGCCTCCCCAATCCCTTCAAAATGCGGCATTGATAGCTTCTCCACCGCTCGCCGAATGGCATTTTCGGCCATATCCCACTCTTCCGGGGATCCCAGGTATTTATCGGATTTGGGATCGCGGAAACTGAGGCGGGCGCGAAAATCTTTGAGTTTGAGCTTCTCGAAAACGACCAGAATGAGATCGACAACCTTGAGAAACTCTTCTTCCAACTGATCGGTGCGGACAAACAAATGGGCGTCGTCCACTGTGAAGCCGCGAACGCGGGTCAAGCCTCCCAATTCCCCCGATTGTTCGTAGCGATAGACGGTGCCGAATTCGGCATAGCGCAGCGGCAAATCGCGGTAGGAGCGCAGCTCCGATTTATAGATTTGGATGTGAAAAGGGCAGTTCATCGGCTTCATGACAAAGCCCTGCTCTGCCGCCCGCGCCTGCTCATTCTCCGCCATCATAGGGAACATGTCTTCCCGATACTTTTGCCAGTGGCCGGAGATCTTGAACAGATCCACGCGGGCGATGTGGGGCGTCACCACCGGCAGATAGCCCCGCTTGAGCTGCTCCTGCTTGAGAAAATCCTCCAGCACCCAGCGCAGGGTAGTTCCTTTGGGGGTCCAAAGGGGCAGGCCCGGCCCCACCTCGTCGGAAAAGATGAAAAGGCCCAGCTCCTTGCCCAGCTTGCGGTGATCCCGCCGTTTGGCCTCTTCCAGCCGCCGCTTGTATTCCTTCAGCTCCTCCGGCGTCTCCCAGGCGGTGCCGTAGATGCGTTGAAGCTGGGGCTTGGTCTCGTCCCCCCGCCAATAGGCGCCGGCCACGCTGAGCAGGTCAAAAGCTTTGGGGTTGATCTCCTTAGTGTTTTCCACGTGGGGGCCGGCACAGAGATCCCACCACTCGTCCCCCAGATGGTAGATGGTGATCGGCTCGCCTTCGGGGATGCTGTCTAGGATCTCCAACTTGTAAGGCTCGCCGAGGGCTTCAATGCGGCGTCTGGCTTCTTCCCGGCTCACCTCCTCGCGGATCACCGGCAAGCCTTTCTTGATGATGGCCTGCATCTCTTTTTTGATGCGCTCCAGATCTTCCGGGGTGAAGGGCTGGGGATGATCAAAGTCGTAGTAAAAGCCGTAGTCGGTCGTCGGGCCGATGGTGACCTGGGCCTTGGGAAACAGCTTTTGCACCGCCATCGCCAAAACGTGGGAAGTGGTGTGGCGGATGCGCTCCAGCTTGGGAGATTCGTGGGTACGCAGCAGCTTGAGAGGGCTGTTGGCCTGCTGAGGCGACGCGGCTGGTTGAGACATCGGAACCCGCTTAACGACAAAAAAACGACTATCCGTGTCCCTATCTTAGGCTGAGCCCAGGGCAGACGGGATCCCAGGCGGGGGGAATTGCCCCCTTGAACCTCAGTCCACAACCCGGCCAGGAAAAAGGGGGGAAAGCACACAGTATTCTAGAAGTGTGGCAACCCCTTCGATTCATGGTCTCTTCGCTCGCCAACCTTGCCGAACGCTCTGCCGCCGCCTCCGAAGCGAAACCGGTCTCCTCTTCTGAATCTGGAGTTGCTCCGGTTATCGCCGCCATCGATGTGGGCAGCAACTCCCTGCACATGGTGGTGGTGCGCATCAACCCCCACATCCCCAGCTTCACCATCATCTCCCGCGAAAAAGCCACCGTCCGCCTGGGAGAGTTTTGCAGCCAAACGGGCGCCCTGACGCCTGCCGCCATGGAACGGGCGCAGGTGGCCCTGGAGCGGTTTTGCCGCATTGCCGAAAGCTTTCAGGTGCAGGACATTGTTGCGGTGGCTACTAGCGCCGTGCGCGAAGCCCCCAACGGGCCAGAGTTTTTGAAGCGGATCGAGCGGGAGCTGGGCCTGCGGGTAGAGCTGATCTCAGGCCAGGAGGAAGCCCGCCGCATCTACCTGGGCGTGCTCTCGGCCATGGAGTTCCACAACCGGCTGCACGCGGTGGTGGATATCGGCGGCGGCTCCACCGAGCTGATTCTGGGCAACGGCCAAGAGCCGGAGTTCCTGCGCAGCATCAAGGTGGGAGCGGTGCGCCTGACCCAAGCGTTTTTGCGCCACGACCCACCCACCCCTGCCGAGCTGCAGGCCCTGCGACAACACATCCGCGGCATGCTGGAAGCTCCCATCGAGCAGATGAGGCGCATCGTTGCTGCTTCCCAACAGCCGGGATCCCTGACCTTGGTGGGCACCTCCGGCACCATCGAGTGCCTGGCCCAGTTGGATGCCCGCCGCCGCTTGGGTGCTCCCCCCACTCGCCTGCAGGGGTATGAGTTCAGCCTGGAAGCCCTGCGGGGCTATGTCAAAGAGCTGCGCTCTCTCACGGTAGCCGAACGGCAAAAGCTGCCCGGTCTGGGAGAAAGACGCGGGGAGATCATCCTGGCCGGGGCGGTCATTTTGGAGGAGGTGATGAGCCTGCTGGGGGTGGAGCGGATCCAGTTTTGCGAGCGGGCGCTGCGGGAAGGGCTGATCGTAGATTGGATGATCGGCCAGGGGCTCATTGAAGATCGGCTGCGCTACCACAGCTCGGTGCGGCGGCGCAGCGTCCTCAAGTTGGCGGAAAAATATCAGGTGGAGATCCCCTATGCCGAGCGGGTGGCGGAGTTTGCCCTCAGCCTTTTCGATCAAACCCGCGGCATCCTGCACTCCTGGGGATCCCGGGAGCGGGCTCTTCTCTGGGCGGCCGCCATGCTGCACAACTGCGGCCACTTCATCAGCCATGCCGCCCACCACAAACACTCCTACTACCTCATCCGCCATGGGGAGCTCCTGGGCTTCAACGAAGAAGAGGTGGAGGTGATCGCCAACCTGGCCCGCTACCACCGCAAGTCGCCCCCCAAGAAGAAGCACGAGAACTTCCAGCGCCTCAGCGACGAGCGGGATCGCCAAGTGGTGTTGGAACTTAGCCCCTTGTTGCGCATAGCCTGTGCTCTGGATCGCCGCCGCCTGCAGGCCATCCAAGCGGTGCACTGCCGCTTTCAGCTTCTGGGAGAAGGCCCCCGCCAGATGGAGCTGATTTTGGATCCCAGGCATCCCAACGACGACTGTGCCCTGGAGCTGTGGAGCTTGAACGAGAAGAAAAAGGCCTTCGAGCAACAGTTCAAGCTGCAGGTGATTCCCAAATTATCCACCCAGCTTCAGCGCAGCGCGGATCCCTTTGAGGCAGCCGTCTAGCCAAGGGGCATATAGTCGTTTCAAACAAGACGAAGACACTTTGCCGCTGGCCCTCACCCCCAGCCCCTCTCCCAGAGGGAGAGGGGGGGAGAGGTAAACAAAACAGACGCAGCCCACGAGCTACTCACTGTAGATATCGGTGGTCGGCGTCTCA
>NZ_JANSIZ010000037.1:0-28709 GCF_047462315.1 Synechococcus sp. H60.2
AATACATCCAGAATCAGTCAGAGGGTGCTATCCCTCCCCACCGTATAGACGGTGGGGAATTCCGCACCTTACGTTAAACTGCTCATCTCGCCCAGGATCTGGTAGACGCGGTCAAAGCTTTGGCGGGTGCGCTCTTCTTGATCTGGCTGGCGCACCTGCACCAGGTACAGGCTCATCTTGATGGTTTGCAACCGGTTTTTGCCCAGATCCTCCAGCATTTCCCGAATTTGCCCGATCGCCTCCTGCCGCACCCGGCGTTGCCGCCGCCGTAACAGCCAGAACAGAATGCCGTGGATAACTCCCACCACGGTGGCGCTGATCGCCGTTGCCGTCGCCACGGAAAGAGCGCTGCGGCTGGCCACCCAGCCGCTGAGTAGGATTACGCCTATCCCCACCGCCGTCAGGATCAGCTCGATGTTGTTGAGAAACCACCTTCTTGCTGGCTTCCAGATGGCGGATTGGCTCCGACTAGAATTGAACATGGCTGTTCTTCCCACCTCCCACCTGCCTATTCTGCTGCGGCCAGCCCACCGCCGGGTTCTGGGGATTGGACTTACCGGCGCAGTCGCCATCCTCCGCGGCCCAGTTGACGCTTCAGACGCCGCCGCGGTTTCCGCCGGCGGATCCCCAAGGGCTGCTGAGAGGGGGATTCAGCTTTAAACCGCTCAGCCCTAGGCTCCCGCACCCCTTGGCTGAGATCCTGGTTGTGTTGCCGCAACTCCTCGAGCTGCCTGAGGCGAGTTTCCAGCTCTTGGCGTAGCTCGGCATTCTCTTTTTCTAGATGTTGCAAACGCTTCAGCAGCTCTGAGGACGCCGTCCCGCTACTGCAATCGGAAACCGGGATGGGATGGGGTGCAGTCACCACCGAAGTGTGGACATTTTTGCTGTCTCGCAGGGCTTGGGCAGCCCGTCGCACCAGGGCCACCCCCTTGGGATCGTCCTTATCTGTGAGGGTGGCCGCCCCAAATTGAAGCTGCACCGGCAGCGCTCGCCCATTCACCACAAAGGGATCCTGGATCAACCGCTGGCAGCAGCGCTCGGCGGCAATCTGGGCAGCAGCCAGAGTGCTCCCCGGCAGCACCACAATAAACTGCCCCTCGTCGTAGCAAAAGAGGTCATCCCCCTCTCGCAAGTTGTGGGCCAAGCGATCCGTAAACAGCTTGAGAAGAGCAGCCCGACCGCCGGCCTCTAGGCCTTGCCCCAGAGCACTGAGGTTGGCCAAGCGCAGCACAAACAAACTGAGGGGATCTGATTGGGCACGGGCTTGGGCCACCCGCAACGGCAAGCGAGTAACCAAATCCTGCCGATTGCCCAAAGCAACCGAGCCAGAAGGAGATGAGACTTGTTTTTGTCCAGTCTGGAGCAGATATTGCTGGCGGCGGCTCTCTACAATGCGCAGCCCTGCCCGCACCCGCGTCAGCAGCTCTGCCGCCTGAAAGGGCTTGGAGAGGAACTCATCAGCTCCGGCTTCTAACGCCCGCTCCATGCTGTCGTTGCCCTCGCGGGCGGTCATGAGGATGTAGTACACCCAAGCATATTCGGGTGATTGCCGTAGCTGCCGGCATAGATCCAGGCCATTTAGATTGGGCATGACCCAGTCGGCGATGATGAGATCTGGGATCCGGCGGCGGATTTGCTCCAGGGCAGACAAGCCATCCAAAGCATAAGAAATACTACAGCCCTGCTTACCCAAAAAGTTGGACAACATCTCTGCCACCATGTAACTGTCATCCACGATCAGCACATGGGCCCGCAAGCTGCTGGCTCCGCCTTTGCTAGCGCCCAAGCCCGCCTGAGGGCCTTCAGACGTACCAGTGGCAGCAGCGTTCTCCAAATTGGGATCCACGGGTAAGCCAAAGCCAGATAACAAGGAAATCCGGGAAAGCAAACTTTCCCGTGTTTTCCATCGTTATTCTAGACGTAGGGATTGGCAGCCACTACCTAACTTTGCCGGGTTATTTTTTTGAGATTTTTGAAGTTTCGCAGTCATTCTAAACGCGAGGAAGATGCTTCTGGGCGTTCCCCGCTACTGCTCCTCACGCCCCCAGGGGGAATCCTCCTCTGCCCCAGGGAGAGGGAAGGCAGGGTTCGCCGTGACTTCATGGCCACCCCAGGAACCTAGAAACGAATCTCAAGCGTGACTTGGGCGCGCACGGCTTGTTGTCCTCCTTCCACCGGTGTGGAGGCTGCCTGTAGGCGAGCATGCTCCGCTCCACCCATGCCTGCTAGAGGAACTGGCGGCGCGATGGAGCCCTCGCTGTGAATTTGGATGCCCTCCACAGAACGAATGCTCAGGTTCAAGGCCCTCAACACATCGCTGGCTTGACGTTGGGCATCTTCCACGGCCTGGGTCAGGGCACGGCTGCGCGCCTGCAGCAATGTGGCCTCATCCGCTCGGAAGCTGACCGATTCCACCTGGGTAGCTCCGGCGGCCACGGCTTCATCCAGCACCTGTCCGGCTCGGGCTATGGGTACTTCAAATTGCAGGCTGTTTTGCCCCTGTACCCCGGTCAGGCGGGGTGGGCTCTGCTGGTAGTCGTATTGGGGATAGAGAGAAATGCCGGTGGTCTGCAGGGCGCTCACCTGCAGCTCTTTGAGGCGGTTCACCAGCCGCTCCGAGCGCTCGGCCACCTGCTGCTGTACCGCTTGGGCTGTCTCCCCTTGGAGCACCACCCCCAGCCGGATTACGGCAATGGAGGTTTCCACCGCAACAGATCCCTGGCCGGTTACCGTCAAGGTTCGGGATCCCTCACCGGGACTGGCCATTGCCCCGCCTCCAGCGATTGCGTTCCAACCCAACAGTGCCAGCGCCAGTACCACGCCCAGCCAGGCCACCCCCTTCAGCCTTTTCCACCCCTTGAGCCTGTCCATTACTTCCCCCTTTCAGTCGTTAACCCCAGCCTACTCCCACCGTTCCTCCACCTGATCTGACAAAAGCCCCAGCCACCAGTTCCCTAACCTCACCCAGCCGCTGCGTTCTTGCCCCCCCCGGATTGCGTATCCGCACATAAAACACGCGTTGATACTTGGAAGTGCTGCCGGAAAAAGGCCCCAGCCGCCAATACCGCGCCTCCTGGCTCAGAATGGAGTAGACATGCTTTGCCGCCCACCGCTGCAGCAGCTCCTGGCTGCGTCTTTGTTCCCAGACAAAAATTCCCAGGAACAGGGCAACGGCAACCACTGCCCCCAGCAGGGCCAATGCCAGCTTAGACATAGAGATAGACAGCAAGGCTATTGCCCATCGTATGGGAGTTGCTCCGAGGCTGGGATCCCCGGCTGCAAAAGTTAACCTTTGCGGCCTTAGCCGCTTCCAAAAGAGCGATCTCCGCTCCTGCCCACAGGACGTATGATTGAGTCAGCGTGGTCAAAACTCGATTTGTTGATTGAGTGAATTAATAAGGTCTTTTTGAGAATGGCTGCATCGAAACTGCGACAACTGCTGCACGACCTGGATGTTGAGTTGCAAAAAACCCCTGGCTTGGATGAAAAGCAGCGGCAGCACATCGCCACCATTCGCCAGGAGGTAGAGGCGGTGCTGGCCGAGCTGGGATCCCCAACCGAGAGCTCACGAAACCAAGGGCGGAAAGCTCGCATTGGGGAAGCGCTGGCCCTGTTTGAAACCTCCCACCCCAACCTCACCCTGATCCTGGAGCAAGTGATCGACACACTGGCAGGGATGGGTCTGTAGTTCCCCCAGTGGGTATCCGAGGGTTTCAGAATGAACAGCCAAGACCGCTTAGATCGAGCAGAACAACTCCTAGCCCAGGCAGCCGAGCAGATTGCGGCCAACAGCCGCGAGATCCAAGAGCTACGCCAGGCCATCCGAGAAAGCCACGCCGAGCTGAGCGAGCAAAACGCTGCTCGCAGTCGGGAAATCGAGCAGTTGCGCCAGGCCATCCGAGAAAGCCACGAGCAAAATATGGCCCAGGCGCAAGGTTTGAGAGACTTACAGGAAGTTGTCCGCGAGACCCGCTCAGATTTAGCACACTTGGCTGAATGGGCTGAGGAAGTAACTCAAGCTCTCATCACTCTTACTGCATTGCAACAAGAGCACGAACGCGCCATCCAGGCCATCAACCAGCGTCAGATCGAGAATGACCAGAGGTTTAACGTTCTCCTCGAAGAAGTGCGCTATCTTATTCGCAGACAAGGGTTAGATGGAAGTTCCTCTCCCCCTTCTACTTGAGGAGGGGGGATTCTTTCTGAGCCAATCTAGTCCTCATCCACTTCCCACTCCAACAAGTGGGCGTAGGGAGCCACCAGCTCCGGAGAGTAAAAAGCAATAGCCTGCAGCGTGTGCCAATCTTCCAGGCAGTCGAAGACGTTAGGGTACTCGTTGCGCTCCAGCCGCTCTGCAATGGCCGCCACATCGGCTGCAGTGAATTGGCGGGGATCCCTGCCCTTGGGGAGGGCCTCTACTTTGGATCGGGCAGACATAGGTAGCCTGAACACGCTACAAGCCGATCTTAGCCTCTCGGCCCGACGCCCCCTGGCCGAAAACGCGAATTTGTAGAGGTTCTACACAATGCAGGCTGGGCATCTGCCTTGCCTAGCGGAGGAGTTCAGAGTCCAAAACAGGCTCTGTCTGAGTCACGCGGTAATAGCCAGCCTGGGTGCGAACCGAAGCTTGATAAGGGCTGGGCAAATCCAGCGAGCGCAAGGGGGGGATGTTGGTGCGCTGGTTCAGCAAAGTGGTGAAGAAGGCAGTGGTTCGCCGGGCCTGGGAGCGCACCACTTCCTCAGGGAAAATGACTGGGTCGGCCTCCTTGCCCGTATCCAGCAAGATTTGATCTAGGGCTTCCCCCACCGGATAGGAGGGATAGGTGATTTGGGCAAAAGCCGATCCAACCGGGATCCCGCCGGCTAGACAGCCCAGAACAATTGCCAGGGTTAGACGCATGTGCTGTAGTTCCTCCTACGCTACAGTGGTTTGTTCCTCAACACCGGAGAAAGCAGAATCTGGGCGTTGCCCACCAACCTTGACCCCCAAGGAGCCTACCTCTTGACCAGCAGCTAAGGCGGATTCTACCCGAAAGACCTCGGTTGGCAACGGTTGCAGCCCCCAACATGACAAGGGATCCCCTTGCCGACTAGGATCAAGATGCTCTGCTTGGGATCCATAAGCCTGTGAGTGTTCGCGTTCGCCTTGCCCCCAGCCCAACCGGAAATTTGCACATTGGCACCGCCCGGACGGCAGTGTTTAACTGGCTCTATGCTCGCCGCCACGGTGGCCAGTTCATTTTGCGCATTGAAGACACCGACCGCGAGCGCTCTTCCCCCCGCTACACCCGCAACATCTTGGCAGGGCTAGCCTGGCTGGGACTGGATTGGGATGAGGGGCCCATCTACCAATCCAACCGCATTGCGCGCTACCAAGCGGTGGTGCAGCAGCTTTTGGACCAGGGGCTGGCCTACCGCTGCTATGTCAGCGAGGCGGAGCTGGAAGCAATGCGCGCCGCCCAGAAGGCCGCCGGCAAAGCCCCCCGCTACGACAACCGCCACCGTTTTCTCACCGAGGAACAGCGACGGGCCTACGAGGCCGAGGGGCGGCAGCCGGTGATCCGCTTCAAGATCGAGGAGCCGATGGAGGTGTCGTGGGTGGATCTCATCCGCGGCCCCATCACCTGGAACACCCAAGATTTGGGGGGGGACATGGTGATCGCCCGGGCGGATGGCTACCCTCTCTACAACTTGGCAGTGGTGGTCGACGACATCGACATGGGCATCACCCACGTCATCCGTGGCGAAGACCACATCGGCAACACCCCCAAGCAGATCTTGCTCTACCGCGCCCTGGGCCACGAGCCGCCGCAATTTGCCCATTCTCCCCTGATCCTGAATCCAGAAGGGAAGAAGCTCTCCAAGCGGGATGGGGCAACCTCGGTAACCGAGTTTCAGCAGATGGGCTTCTTGCCGGAAGCCCTCAACAATTACCTGGCTTTGTTGAGTTGGTCCCCCCCCGATGGGGAGGAGATTTTCTCGTTGGAAAAGGCAGCTACGATGTTTGACTTCGACCGGGTCAACCGGGCTGCCGCTCGTTTTGATTGGGACAAGCTCAACTGGATCAACAGCCAGTACATCAAGCAGCTCTCCCCGGCAGAATTGGTGGAGCGACTTACCCCCTTTTGGCAGGCGGCGGGGTTTGACCTGGGAGCGGTGCCGGATCCCACTTGGCTGGAAGATGTGGCCCGCCTAATCGCCGAGGGCATCGACCGCCTGACGGAGGCTCCTCCCCTCAGCCGTTTTTTGTTTCAAGAGCCCCTTAGCTACTCGTTGCCAGCTCTGGAACAGTTGCGCCTGCCGGGGGTGGCAGAAGCGATGGCTGCCATGGCTGCCACGTTGGCTGCTGCTGAGCTGCCCCAGCCAGTTTCTGCGGACAGCTTAAAACTGCTGGTGGAAGAGGTGGCCAAAAGCCAGGGGATGAAAAAGGGCCTGCTGCTAAAGAGCTTGCGGGCCGCCCTGACAGGGGAGCTGCAGGGGCCGGATTTGATGGCCTCTTTTGCGCTGCTGCAGCGGCGGGGTTGGGCTTTGGGGCGGCTGGAGGCGGTGCAGCGATTGGTTGCCTGACCTCAGGCTGTTGGAGTCTACTTTTTTTCTATTGCTTGCTGCTATGCCTTTGCAGGCTTTTGACACTCCCCCGACTTTAGTCGGGGAACTCTTGCGCAGTCCCCAGACAGACTCGCAAAGGCGCTGTCGAGACGCCCCTAGACGGCTCCTTGGAACCCAGTCTCAAGGTTCCGCTTACTTGTTGACTGACAGCACTGTCCGGGTCTTTCACCGGGGTGGGTGCTTGCTTAGGATAGAGCTATAACATTGGCGAGCGACTCAAGTTGCTCAAGGACTACGTCCCGCTAACGCGAACGGGCTTTTCCGCACCGTACTCCTCGTGCTAGCGGCGCGGAGCGCTGAGTACGGGGCTACCAAGCTACCCGGCTGTGTCGATCCGGATTCGACTTTGTTGATCCAGCTTCAGGCTGCCAACCAAATTGTTCAGGAACTGGTGCTGCTCTCTTCGCAAGAGTCTTCAGAAGCAGTAGAGCCGGAGGTGTGGGAGCAGGGCCTGCTCAAGTTGGCTCAAACCCTAGTGCAGCAGATGGTGAGCCGCCTGGGCGTGGCCTCCGCTCGCCTCTGGTTTTTCGACCTGCAAGAGGGTTGCTTTCGATCGGTGGCCCATGCTGGCCTGCTCAGCCCTGCTCACGCCCAAATTGAGCGAATCTACCCGGATGACAGCCCTATGGGGCGTGTGGTTCAGCAAGGATTGCCCCTCTTGAGCAACAACCCGGATCAAGAGGTCTGGATGCCTGCCCCGGAATGGGTGAAGGCTAATGGCCTGCGGGGCTTTGTCGCCTACCCGATTAACCGGGGGGAGGAGCGGCTGGGCGCTTTGGCTCTGCTGAGCTGGACACCCTTGGAGGCCAGCTTTATAGAAGTAGTGAAGTTTCTTTGTTCCTATACGGCCAGCGCCATTATCAACGCCAAGCTGCTGGAGCGCAGCCGCCGACAGGCGGTGCGGGAGGCGTTGCTCAACCGCATCACCAGCACCGTTCACCGCTTTCTGCAGTGGGATCAAATCGTCAGCACTGCGCTTGGGGAGCTGCAGCACGCTTTTCTATCGAAAGGGGTGAAGGGGCTGAGCCGCTGCTGTTTTTACAGTATCAACCCGGCTCAGGAGACGGTTCAGGTTACCCACGAGGCCCTAAGCCCTGGGCTGGCCCCGTCACTGGGGCAGGTTTACCGAACCCAAGATTTTGGCTCGCTGTGCGAGCGGTTACAGGAGGGACAGGTGGTGCAAATAGCCCTGCCTTTGCTGCCGGATCAGGAACATCTGTTGCCGCCGCAAGGGCTGGCCGCTTTCCATGCGCTACAGGCTCGCTCGGCGGTGCTGATCCCGTTGCAATCGGTGGGCTCAGCGGGAGCAGGGCTGGGGGAGGCCGGCGGCAGGGATCCGCAGACGGGCCGATCCGACCTGGCTGCTGCGCCAGGGGGGATGATCGGGCTGCTGGGGGTATACCTAACTACACCGCACCCCTGGCAGCCGGAGGAGATTGACCTGTTGCGCTCGGTGGCCTACCAACTGGCGATTGCCCTAACTCGTTCCAGCCTGTTTGAGCGGGCCCATCGGCAGGCGGAACGGCTGGCGCTGTTGCACTCGATCACAGCGGCAATTCGCTCCAGCCTGGAGCCCACCACTCTCTTCCACGCGATTACCCAGCAGATTGGTGCAGCTTTTCAGGCGGATGTGTGTATCTTGGCCCTTTGGCAGCCGGAACAGGAGCTGCTGCATCCTGTGGGCATCTATGCACCGGAGCTCACCCCTGCCGTGCGCGTAAGCGGGACGGAGCCCCTGCTGGATGCCCCGCTGACGGGATCCCTCCAGCAGCCCTGGGCGGAGCCGGGGATCCCGCTGGAATTGTCGGAAACGGTTCAGGCCAAGTTGCGCTTGGCAGCCAGCCTGTTGACCACCTTGAAGGAGCCGGTGGTGGTGCCGGAGCCGCAGAACCTCCAGTCTTGGGACAACCTGAAGCCGCAGCGGCAGGGAAGCGGGTTGTTGTGGGTGCCTTTGTTTGCCTCTGACCATCCGCAGCGACAACAGGAAGTGTTGGGGGGGATTGCTCTGCTGCGCTACCCTCGCGGCGGATCCCTGGCTCCTTCCCCCTGGCAGCCAGAGGATCTGGAGTTGGCGGAAGCCGTGGCTGAGCAGGCAGGGATCGCCCTCAAACAAGCGCAACTTTACGAGCAAACCCGCATCTCGGCCCAGCGGGAAAGCCTGTTGCGCCAGGTTGCCCAGCGCCTCAGCGGCACCTATGATCCCCACCAAGTGGTAGAGATTGCTCTGGAGGGCATGGCGGAAGCTTTGCAGGTCGATCACTGTACTTTGGTGGCGCCGCGGAGCGGCTATGGGCCGAGCGCTCAACAGCTTGCAGCCGCTCCACCCTCAGAACCCCTCGCCATTCTTCAGGAATACCGCCGTCAGCCGGGGATCCCCTGCCAGGTGGGGCAGACGTTGCCCCCTGAGCTGAGCCAGCTCATCGGGGTAAATTGCTACACCCATCTGGACACGCTGCTGATCCCCGATGTTCAAACCTTTCCGCTGCCTCCTCCCACCCGCCAGACGCTGTTGCAGAAGGGTATCCGCTCCCTACTGTGTGTACCCCTAGTTACCGATGCCAACCAGATCGCGGGTGTGCTCTGCGCCTCCATTCCGCCCCTGGCGACGGTAGGCCGGAAGCCTCCCGCTGCCGATACTGCCCCCGAAGCCGCCGGATTTTCCCCTGCAGATAGAGACTTGGTGGAAGCGCTGGCGGACATTGCGGCAGTGGCGCTACAGCGGGCCTCCTTCTACGAGCAGGTTCGCCGTCAAGAGGCAACGGCAGCAGCCTTGCAAGGACTGACCGAGGGGCGAGAGGCGGAAAGTCGTCGCCTGGCCGCCGATCTGCACGATCAGACCCTGGCGGATCTGGGAGCTCTGTCTCGTCAGATTCAGGAGCTCGCCAGCAATCCGACCCTCAGCCCTGCCGGTCAGGCTCAGCTACGCGCCATGAGCGTCCAACTGCAGGAGACCATGGCTGAGTTGCGGGGGATCGTCGAGGATCTGCAGCCGCTGGCCATGCGGGCTTTTAACCTGGGCCCGGCTCTGCGCAGCCTTCTAGAACGGGCGGCCCAGCGTTCTCCTCACCCGCTTCTCACCCGCTTCGACAACCGCGCTGATGACCTGCTCTCCCGTCTCAGCCCCGCCTGCCAAAGCAACATCTTTCGGATCGTACAGGAGGCGCTGAACAACATCGTCAAACACGCAGGGGCACGGCGCATCGACATCACTATTCAGCCCAAGATCCAGGCCGGTAGCGGAGCAGAGGAGCCTTCTGTCAATCCCAAAGCCCCCTACACTCACCTGGAGCTGAAGATCATCGACGATGGCCGGGGCATGCCGGAGTTCAACGGTGGGGTGGATCAGGAACCTGGCCACGGCCATGGATTGCTCAACATGCGCTACCGAGCCGAGTTAATTGGGGCAACCATCACCTGGCGCAACCGCCGCTTGGGTAGCGGCACAGTGGTGGAGCTGCAGATCCCTTTGCCGCCCCCTTCTGAAGTTGGCCCCAGGGATCCCTTCACCCCCGCTGTTCGGTAGGGAGCAACCTGCCTCCCAGGGCCGGGGAGCTGCAGCCGCATGCAGGTTGGAGTCCAGAAATCTAAGGGCGCCACACGCGAGATGGATGGCCTCATGCCTCGGTTCGCCGCCCAACCACGGCGTAGAAGGGATCCCCACCGGCCAAAAAGGCAAGCCAACCCAGGGGAGCAGGCCGCTGGATCACCTCGACGATCTCGAACCCCGGCACCGACTTAAAATAGCGCTTGACCAGCTCCACCCGCTCTGCTTCCGAGCTATCCCGCCAGGCCTGGATTGCCTTCTGGAAAAACATGCGGTTAGAGAAGCTGACAATGAAAAGGCCCTGGGGCCTGAGGATGCGATATACCTCGGCAAACACCTCTTCCGGCTGCTGCAGGTACTGCACTGAAACTGCGTTCAGCACCGCATCAAAAGTACAGTCCGGCAAAGGCAGGAGCGGGTTTTGGTTGAGGTTCTGGACGAAGAAATGGTTAAGGCGGGGATTGGCTGCCAGTTCCTCAGCATTCATCCCATGCCCTTCCACATGGGCAAAGTCTATCTCCGGCGGCAGGTGGGAAACCCAACTGCTCATTAGATCGAGAATGCGGGTCTGGGGCCGCAAATGCTCACGGTACAGATCGGTGAGCTGGCCGATAAAGCCGGCATCTACGTGGGTTACAAAGCGGGGATGGCTGTAAAAGAGGGCATCGTCACTGGGATCCAACTTGGAGCGCTGCCAATCTTCAAGAACGGCCATGGCAAAAATCCTTTGCAAAGCTTAATCAAAGCTAACATTCTGGAACTCCCTCACGGGGGGGCGGGCGTGATAGCGTAGCAGGGCAACAGTGGCAATTTTCGAGGGATCTCTTGCCGTGATGTCTGCGTCTTACGCTTCTTCGACAGCTCGCTCCTCTTCTGCCGCTGGCTTTGTCCTGCGCGACTATGTAACCGAACTCCAGCTCCACATGGCTCTACAGGCCCGCAGCCTCACCCCTCCTCTACATCTCTCGCCAGCAAAGGACAGCCCTGTAGCCCTGGTGCAGCAAGCACAGGCGGAGCTGGAGAAGTCCGTCTCCCGCCAGTGGCTTTGAGGGGCGCAGCCTGGGCAAAGTGCTCAGGCCAAACTCTTGCGCAGCACCCCCTGTACCAGCAGAACCGACACCACCACAAACCCCGTCAAGAGGCTCAGGGATCCCGCCAGAGTGAGATCGCCCCAGGGGGCCTGCAGCACCACATCGGCAAAACTCCAGGTGCTGCTGCGATAGACGTGGCGGATGGGCTCGATGGCAAAGGTGAGTGGGTTGAGGCTGGCCACCCAGCGCAGCCAGGTGGGCATAAAGCTGAGGGGAGCCAAAGCGGTGCTGGAGAAAATCAGGGGTAAATTGACCAAGAAGATAAAAGCCAGCAACTGCTGGTGCCCCGGCATGGCAAAGGCCAGGCCCAAGCTCAGGGCGGTGAAACCTAAGACCAACAGGCCCACGATCAGGGCCACCACCGCCAAGCCCCGCCCGTCCGGGATCCCGCCTCCGAGGGCATAGTCTGCCCCCACAATCACCGCCGTCTGCAGCAGCGCCAAGCTGACGATGAACAGGCTAGAGGCCAGCACGATGGAAAAGCGAGAGGTGAGGGGAGCCACCAGCAATCGGTTTAAAAATCCAAATTCCCGGTCGAAAATCACCGGCACGCCGGCATTCAAGGCCCCGCCAAAGGCCGTAAACACGATCACGCCTGCCCCCAAAAACTGGGTGTAGTTTTGTCCGGCCCCGAAAATGCCGGCAGGAGCATTCTGGAACAAGGCCCCGAACAAAATCAACCAAAGCAGCGGCTGGATGATGCCGACCAGCAGGGTTGTGGGGCGACGCTGCAGTTGGATAAACAAGCGGCGGGTAAGGGCAAAAGTCTCCTGCCAAAAGTCGGCTGTAAATAGAGGAATTGGGTTGGATGGGGTTGGGGAAGCAGCAGAGGTCATACCAAGGCTCCTGCAAAGTTTTGAATGAGGTAGGGATCGGGAATCAGGGAAAAACTACTTCTTTTTGCCCAGGTTGGCTTCGGCGGCAGCCAGCTCCGCATCCAGGAGCGTTTGCCCGGTTGCCGCCAAATACACGTCATCCAAGCTGGGACGGGATTGGGTGCTGCTGAAGATCTCCAGACCGTGGGCCTCGAGCTGGGCGCGGATCTGGCTGAGGGGATCCTCCCCATTGCGCCGCACCACCAAGTTGAGGGCGTTGCCCTGGGCGCTGTTGATCACCACTTTTTGGACAAAGGGCAGGGATCCCAGCAGTTCGGCCCCCCGCTGGGCCAGTTCTGGCGGCGCAAACTCCTGCAGCTTGAGGGTGATGCGCTCGCCGCCGACGCGGGCTTTTAGCTCTTCTGGGGTGCCTTCGGCAATCACCTTGCCGCGGTCGATGATGGCCACCCGGTCGGCCAACAGGTCGATCTCCTCCAGGTAATGGCTGCTGAGCACCACCGTAACCCCGGTGTTTTTAAGCTGGCGCAGAAAGTCCCAGATGGCCTGCCGGCTGGGAATGTCTAGGCCCACTGTGGGCTCGTCCAAAACCAACACCTGGGGCTGGTGGAGCAGTCCTGCCGCCAGATCTAGGCGTTTGCGCAAGCCGCCGGAGTAGGTGCCGATGCGTTGGTCGGCGCGGTCGGCCAGCCCCAGCAATTCCAGGACAGCAGCGATCCGCTCTTGGGCCAGAGGCCGCGGCAGGTGGTAGAGATCCGCCTGCAACTGCAACAATTCTCGCCCCGTCAGCACCTTATCCAAGGCCACCTCCTGGGCAACAAAGCCCAGCTTTTCGCGTACCGCCTTGGGATTTTCATTGACCGGGATCCCGCACACCTCGATCCGGCCTGCATCAGGGCGCAGCAGGGTGCACAGGCAGTGCAGAGTGGTGGTTTTGCCGGCGCCATTGGGGCCGAGAAGGCCATAGATCTGGCCGGGCTCTACTTGGAAGGAGACATCCGCCACCGCCACGGTGGATCCGTAGCGCTTCTGGAGTTGTTGAACCAAGACCGCAGGGGTATCTGACATGGGCATCCACCTTTCGCTCCCTCTAGGCTATCAAGCCGGCTCAGGAGAAAGGAGTAGCGATTCCCTCAATTCCTCCCTCCCTATCGCCGATCCCATGGCTCCCAACTCCATAGGGATGGTGGGATCCAGATCGAGGCTCAGGATATAGTGGTTCAGGCCATTGGGTTAGGTGCGGGCGGATCCCTGCCCATCTTGCCATTGAGTTCGGTTGGGCTAAACCGTCGCCAACGGTTGTGGAGAGGAGAGGAATGCTGAAGCCAAAGCTTGCCTGCCGGCCCCCCTTGCCAGCTTTCCCCAAAGGGGCCTCTGTCGCAACCCTTGTAACTTTGGTAACCTTTGCCCTTGGCCTGGTCGGCTGCGGCGAGGCAACAACCCCGCTTAGCCCGCTGGAAAATGCCTTTTTGCGGGCCGACGACTTTGCCATTACAGGGGGATCCCCGACAGCAGGCGGGGTGGGGCCCTACCTTCAGTTCAACCTGCGGCGGCAGCGGGACAACCAGATCTTGAATCGTCCTTTCAACGTCTATGTGGAGAATGCAGGGCTGGCAGAAGGGCAACCTCCTCTGGTCGATAACCAAAACCGCCCCCTCCTGCTGCAGCGCTCGGTGGCCTTTTTGGGCAATGGCCTCGATCTCAACCGGGATGGCCAGCCGGATGCGCCTCCCCCCGATCCCCCCAGCCTCACCAGTGGCCCCCTGCTGCCCTATGCACCGCCCAACAACTGGCAAAGCCGCGCCGTCCTCGCCTACGTCCCTGGGCAGGCCAGTATCCCCGGACGGGGCCCCGGCGACCGCTTTGGCCTCTACTTCTCCTCCATCCTGCCCTACAGGGGGCAGCTTCGCTTCCGCGCCCGCGACGAACTGGGGAATGCTCCTGCCCGCGTCTTTGAGGTTACCTACTCCCCAGCACCCCGGCGGGCCAATGTCACTGTTACCTTGGCCAACGTTAGCGCCAGCCCCCAAGAGCCGGTGCTCATTGCCATCTGCAACCAGTTGGGAGCTGCTGCCGTGGTGGGCCTGCGAAGCGGCACCTTTACCGAGCTGGTGGACCTTTTGCCAGCGCCTGACTTGCCGGTGGATCCCAGCTTGAGCGAGCCCATCCGCTACGTAGCCGAAGCCTATCAGTTCAACCGCGAGCGAACGGTTATCCGCGTCTCCCAGAATCCTGCCGATCCCAGCCGCATGAGCATTCCCCTTTTGGGATCCGAGGGCGCAAGCGGGCGGGCAGACCTGACGATGGTGAACGCCATGGGGGATCAGCTCACCTGCTTTAACGAGCAACTCTCTGAGCTGCGAAATACATTTTCCGACTTCTTCAGATAACAGTTAAATTGCTGGTTGCGGCAAGGAGAGGTGGGGCAAGCTGGAGCATACGACCTGGTTTTCTCCAGTTGGCGAAAGTCTACGCAAGAAGCCAGCAGAAAAAAACTCGAGGCACCTGTTCACAGTGAGCCTTTCGTGGTTTTCTTCGCTGATTCCGATGGCTTCCCCAGCAAAATCCAGCCTGACGTGGGGCTGCCCTCTTTTCCAGTTGGATGGAATTGCGATATGCTAGTTTCCCAACTCTAACAACGTGAACGATTCCCAGCCGTTTTTCCTCCTATGACCCCCCATCGCTCCCAGGTCTCGGTTCCTATCCTGCAGGAAAGCTGGCACTTTCAAGAGCGGGATGCCTGCGGCGTCGGGTTCCTGGTGGATCGCCAGGGGAGGGCCAGCCACGAGCTGCTGCAAAAAACCCTCGCTGCCCTTACCTGCATGGAGCACCGCGGCGGCTGTGGCGGCGACAACCAAAGCGGCGATGGAGCCGGCATTACCACGGCCATTCCCTGGGCGCTGCTGCAGGCAGAGAGGGAGGAGATCCGAGCTTGGGATCCCCGCCGCAGTGCCGTGGGTATGGTGTTCTTGCCCCCGGATCCCGCCGAGTGCCAGGCGGTGCGCCAGCTCATCGACGAGTACTTGGCTGCCACAGAGTGGGGACGGCCCCTCTGGCGCCGGGTGCCGGTCAATCCAGACTGTCTGGGGCCAATGGCACGGCAAACCCTGCCCTCCATCTGGCAGATGCTTCTTACCCATCCCAGGCTGGAGGGAGATGAGCTGGAGCGGCAGCTTTACCTCTTGCGGCGGCGCCTGCGGCGGCAGGTGGAAAGCCGGTTCGGCTTTTACTCCATCTATTTTGCTTCTCTCTCCTGCCGGCTCATTGTCTACAAAGGTATGGTACAGTCAGCCGCGCTGGGCCAGTTTTACCGCGATCTGCACAACCCCCTCTACGCCACCGCCTACGCCACCTACCACCGCCGCTTCAGCACCAACACGCTGCCCCGCTGGTCGCTGGCCCAGCCCTTCCGCTACCTCTGCCACAACGGCGAGATCAACACCTACCTGGGCAATGTCAACTGGATGGCTGCCCGCGAGCCCTCTTTGGCCCATCCCCTCTGGGGCGAGGCCATCGAGGAGCTCAAACCCGTCATCGATCCCGGCACCAGCGACTCGGCAGGCCTGGACGCGGTCTTTGAGCTCTTGGTTGCCTCCGGCTACTCCAGCCAGCAGGCAATGATGGTGCTGATCCCGGAAGCCTACCGCCACCAACCAGAGCTGCAGGATCACCCGGAAGTGGTGGACTTCTACGAGTTTTTCGCTGGCCTGCAGGAAGCATGGGATGGGCCGGCGATGGTGGTCTTCTGCGACGGCAAAACCATTGGCGCCACTCTGGATCGCAATGGCCTGCGCCCAGCCCGCTACGCCCTTAGCCGCGATGGGTTGCTGGTGGTGGCTTCGGAAGCGGGGGTGGTTCCCCTGCCGGAAGCCGAGATCCTAGAAAAGGGGCGGCTGGGGCCAGGGCAGATGCTGACGGTGGATCTGCAAAGTGGCCAGCTCTACAGAAACTGGGAGATCAAGACCCAGGTGGCGGCTCAGCACCCCTATGGAGAGTGGTTGAGGGCTTACCGCGTTCAGCTCGCTGGCCAAGACTTTGAGAGCGCCCCGCAGCTCACCGAAGAGCGACTCCTTCAGATTCAGACTGCCTGCGGCTACTCCTCGGAAGATGTGGAGATGATCATCGAGGAGATGGCGGCTACGGGCAAGGAGCCGGTTTTCAGCATGGGGGACGACGCGCCGCTGGCGGTGCTCTCCGCCCAGCCCCACCCCCTTTACGACTACTTCAAGCAGCGCTTTGCCCAGGTCACCAACCCCGCCATCGATCCCCTGCGGGAAAGCTTGGTGATGTCTTTGGAGGTGTACCTGGGATCCAAAGGCAACCTGCTGGAGATCCGTCCGGAGCATGCTCGCCTGCTGCACCTACGCAGCCCGGTGCTCAACGAGGCGGAGCTGGCTGCCCTGCAGCGGACGCCTTTCTCTTGCCGGACGCTGCCCATCCTCTACCCGGTAGCCGCTGGGCCAGAAGGGCTGGCCGCTCAGGTGCGAGCCCTGTGCCAAAAGGCGGCGCAGGCAGTGCGGGAGGGGGCCGAGATCTTGATCCTTTCGGATCGCGGTCTCAGTGCTGAGCAAGCCTTGATCCCGCCCCTGCTGGCCGTCGGGGCTGTCCACCATCACCTCATCCAGGAGGGGCTGCGCCTACGCGCTTCTCTGGTGGTGGAGACCGCCCAATGCTGGAGTACCCACCACTTTGCCTGCTTGATTGGCTATGGGGCCAGCGCCGTCTGCCCTTACCTGGCCTACGAGGCGGTGCGCCAGTGGTGGCACAAGCCCAAGACGCAAACCCAAATGGCCGCCGGCAAGCTGCCCCAGCTCTCTTTGGCCGAAGCCCAACTGAAGTACCGCACGGCCATCGAGGCGGGCTTGCTCAAGATCCTCTCCAAGATGGGCATTTCTCTGCTCTCCAGCTACCACGGGGCGCAGATCTTCGAGGCCATCGGCCTCAGCCAAGAGGTGATCGAGCTGGCCTTCCGCGGCACGGTGTCGCGGGTCGGGGGGATGACGCTGGCGGAACTGGCCCGCGAGGGTATGGCCAACCACTGCCGCGCCTTCCCCGAGCTGAGCGCGAAAAAATTGGAGAACTTTGGCTTTATCCAAGCGCGGCCCAAGGGGGAGTACCACATCAACAGCCCGGAGATGGCCAAGCTGCTGCACAAGGCCATTGCCTCAGGACAGCCCGACCACTACGAGATCTACCGGGCCCATCTGCGCCACCGCCCCCCCACAGCCCTGCGGGATCTGCTGGACTTTCGCAGCGACCGGGATCCCATTCCCCTAGAAGAGGTAGAGCCGGCCACCGAGATCTTCAAGCGCTTTGCCACGGGGGGAATGTCGCTAGGGGCCCTCAGCCGCGAGGCCCACGAGACCCTAGCCATTGCCATGAACCGCATTGGCGGCAAGTCCAACTCCGGCGAGGGTGGAGAAGATCCGGAGCGCTACATCCCCATTACCGATGTGACGCCGGAGGGCACCTCGGCGCGCTTCCCCCACCTGAAGGGCCTGCGCATGGGGGACAATGCCAGCTCGGCGGTGAAGCAGGTGGCTTCGGGCCGCTTTGGCGTGACGCCGGAGTACCTGCTTAACGCGCAGCAAATCGAGATCAAAATTGCCCAGGGAGCCAAGCCGGGCGAGGGCGGACAACTGCCGGGCAAAAAGGTCAGCCCCTACATTGCCAAGCTGCGCCGCTCTAAGCCGGGGGTGACCTTGATCTCGCCGCCACCCCACCACGACATCTACTCGATTGAGGATCTGGCCCAGTTGATCTTCGACCTGCACCAGGTCAATCCGCAGGCGCAGGTGTCGGTGAAGCTGGTGGCGGAGGTGGGCATTGGCACGGTGGCGGCAGGGGTGGCCAAAGCCAATGCCGACATCATCCAGATCTCCGGCCACGAGGGAGGCACAGGGGCTTCTCCTTTGAGCTCGATCAAACATGCGGGGGCACCCTGGGAGCTGGGCCTGGTGGAAGTGCATCACGCCCTGCTGGAGAACGGCCTGCGGCAGCGGGTGATTCTGCGCGTGGACGGCGGCATTCGCACCGGCTGGGAAGTGGTGATGGCGGCCATGCTGGGGGCGGAAGAGTTTGGCTTCGGGACAGTGGCCATGATTGCCGAGGGGTGCATCATGGCGCGGGTCTGCCACACCAACAACTGCCCGGTGGGGGTGACCAGCCAGAAAGAGGAGCTGCGCAAGCGCTTCCCCGGCACTCCTGACCAGGTAGTAACTTTCTTTACCTTTGTGGCCGAGGAGGTGCGCCAAGTCCTAGCCCAACTGGGCTACCGCTCCTTGGAGGAGGTGATTGGGCGCGTGGATCTACTCTGCCCCCGTACCGACGCGGCTCTGGAGAAAACCCAGTCCCTCAACTTGGACTATCTGTTGCGGACTCCCCCCGGCTTCGCTCCCCACCAGCGGCCCAAGTGGCTGGAGCATGAGCTGGTGCATGGCAACGGCCCGGTTCTGGACGAGGCAATCCTGGCGCGGCCCGAGGTGCAAAAGGCCATCGAGACCTGCGACACAGCTACAGTAGAGCTCCCCATCGCCAACACGGATCGCTGCGTGGGCGGACGCATTGCCGGCACCCTGGCCCGGCTGTATGGGGATACCGGCTTTGCCCGACAAGGGGGGCTGCTGGATCTGCGCTTTGTGGGCAGCGCCGGCCAGAGCTTTGGGGCCTTTACCTTGGCGGGCATGCGCCTGACTCTGACGGGGGAAGCCAACGACTACGTGGGTAAGAGCATGTGTGGCGGTGAAATTGTCATTCTGGCTCCCCCAGAAGCTCCGCGGGATCCAGCAGAAAACGTGATCCTAGGCAACACCTGTCTGTACGGGGCCACCGGCGGATCCCTGTTTGCCAACGGCCAGGCGGGAGAGCGCTTTGCCGTGCGCAACTCCGGCGCTCAGGCGGTAATTGAGGGATCCGGCGACCACTGCTGCGAATACATGACCGGCGGCGTGGTGGTGGTGCTGGGGCGGGTGGGCCGCAACCTGGGAGCGGGCATGACCGGCGGCCTAGCCTACGTGCTGGACGAGGAGGGCAACTTCCCCGCCAAGGTCAACGGCGAGATCGTGCGCATCCAGCGGATACAGACGGCGGCGGCGGAAGCACAACTGAAGGGCCTGATCCAGGAGCACTACCGCCGCACTCATTCTCCCAAAGCTGAGCGCATCCTGCAGAACTGGGAGCGCTACCTGCCTCTCTTCTGGCAGGTGATCCCGCCTTCGGAGGAGGGGAGTGAGCTGACGGATCCCACGCGATCCCAGCCGGTGGCGCTGCCGTCGTAGGGGATCCGGGGCCTGTCGGTAACACTTCTTATCCCCTCGACGGCCAAAGAGGCTGGTAAACTGCGAGAGTATACTGGCCTTTTCATCCTGTAACCCCTATGAGTTCCACTTTGCAAGCTACCCAAACCCAGGCGCGAGTGCCCACTGAGACCATCCTGACACCGCGCTTCTACACCACCGACTTCGAGGCCATCGCCAAGATGGGGTTAGGCGATCGAGAGGCCGACTTCCGGGCCATCCTGGAGGAGTTTCGCGCCGACTACAACCGCCACCACTTTGTCCGCGGCGAGGAGTTCAACCAAGATTGGGAAAGCCGGCTTGATCCGGAGGCGCGGCGGCTGTTTGTGGAGTTTTTGGAGCGCTCCTGCACGGCGGAGTTCTCTGGCTTCCTGCTCTACAAGGAGCTATCTCGCAAGCTGAAGGAGACCAACCCGGTCTTGGCCGAGTGCTTTGCCCTGATGAGCCGCGATGAGGCCCGCCACGCCGGCTTCCTCAACCGCGCCATGGGCGACTTCAACATGGCCTTTGACCTGGGCTTTTTGACCAAGCACAAGTCCTACACCTACTTTGCGCCCCGCTTTATCTTCTACGCCACCTATCTCTCCGAGAAGATCGGCTACTGGCGCTACATCCTCATCTACCGCCACCTCGAAGCTCATCCCGAAAACCGCATCTACCCCATCTTCAATTTCTTCAAGAACTGGTGCCAGGACGAGAACCGCCACGGCGATTTCTTTGCCCTCATGCTCCTGAGCCAGCCGCGGCTGCTCAAGGGATGGGTAGCGGAGCTGTGGTGCCGCTTCTTCCTGCTGTCGGTATTTGCCACCATGTACCTCAACGACGTGGGCGAGCGCCCGGACTTCTACCGCCTCATCGGCCTGGATCCCCATACCTACGATATGGAGGTGATCTACAAGACCAACCGCGAGGCGGCCAAGGTCTTCCCGGTGGTGCTGGATGTGGAGAACCCTGAGTTTGTGCGCCGGCTGCAGAAGTGCGTGGCCAACAACGCCAAGTTGAGGGAGATTGCCCGCGGTTCTGGCCCCTTCAAGGGCCTGCGCAAGCTGCCCCTTTACCTCAACAACGCCTACCAGTTCCTGCGGCTGTTCCTGCTCAAACCGCGCAAAGCTGGCTTTTACTTGTGGGAGCAGCCGGAGCCTCGTTTTGAAGAAGCGCCTGTTTCTGCTTGAGCGGCTCTTGATCCCAGCTCAGTATCGGTAAACCTCGTAGGTCAGCCATGAACATCGCCGCCGAGATTACGCCCCTCTTTTTGTTGGGAACGCTGGCGTTTTTGGGTTGGGGGTTCTGGCGAGCCCGCCGGCGGGGATCCTTAGCTGTCTGGGTGTGGTTCCAGGGATCCCTGCTCCTTTTGCCCTGGGTGGTCTTCCTAGGGCTCTTGCTGTTTGGGGTTTACCTCAGCTTTGCTGGCTTCCTGCTGCTATTGCTGGTGTTCACGGGGCTCTACATTGCCGTGGGGCGCAAAACCCGCCAGTTGGCCCAGCAGGAGCTGCAGGCGCGGCGACAGCAGTTGGCCCAGATGGAGGAGCGGCAGGAAATCCCCTCGGAAGGGGCTGGGGAGACGCCTGTCGAGCAACCTTTGGTCTTGCGGGGCATCTCTGCGGAAGATTTGCAGGCGATTCAATCCATCTTCAGTCTGGACACCTTCTTTGTCACCGAGACTATTCCCTATGGGGAGGGGGCAATCTTCAAGGGCAACCTCCGCCGGGACGCAGAGGTAGTGGTGCCCCTGCTGACAGAAAAGCTGAAGGAGCGGCTGGGCAACCGCTACCAACTGTTTTTGGTGGAAGATGCCTCGGAAAAGCCGGCGGTGGTGGTCTTGCCAGATGAGATTGTCAACTACCGCGCTTCGACAGGTGCACAGATCCTGGCCGTGGGCCTGATGATAGCTAGCTTTCTGGCCACTTTGGAGGTGGGGGCCAACTTGCTCGGCTTCCGGCTGTTAGAGGCGCCGGGGCGCTGGGTGGAGGCCCTGCCGGTGGCGGCGGGGATCTTTGCCATTTTGCTGATGCACGAGACCGGACACCGCTGGATGGCCGGCAAATATGGGGTACGCCTCAGCCCAGCTTTTGTGATCCCCAGCTTGGGGATTGGCACGCTGGGATCCCTAAACCGCATCCAGTCGCCGGTGCCCAACCGCAAGGCTCTGTTTGACATTGCCTTTGCCGGCCCGGCGGCGGGGGGGCTTCTTTCCCTGGTGGTGCTGCTGGTTGGCCTGAAGCTCTCCGGCTCCGGTGGCCTATACGTGCCCACGGAGATCTTCCGTAGTTCCATCCTGGTGGGCACGCTGGCGCGGCTGGTGCTGGGATCCCAGTTGCAGGGGGAGCTGGTGCCCATTCACCCCTTCGTGGCCGTGGGCTGGATTGGCTTGGCCATCACCGCCTTGAGCCTGCTGCCAGCGGGCCAGTTGGATGGCGGGCGGATCGTGCAGGCGGTGTACGGGCGGAAGACGGCGGCACGTGCTACGGTCATCACCCTGATTGCTCTGGCAGTGGCAGCCATCAGTAATGTTTTGGCCCTCTACTGGGCGCTGCTGATTCTCTTTATTGCCCGCGAGCCGGAGCGTCCCCCGCAGGATGAGATTACCGAAACCGACGGCCAGCGGGATGCCTTGGCGCTGCTAGCTCTCTTTTTGATGGTGATGACCCTGCTGCCCATTGCCCCAGCCTTGGCGGGCTTCCTCAACCTCCCCAACGGCTAAAGTCTGGGAAGCTCGATGTCGCCGCCGGGAAAGGGCTTTGGCCCCAGCCGAGAGAAGCACCTGCAGCGCCTGCTGCTTCAGGCTGTCCACCATCACCAGAGGGGGCAACTGGAAGAGGCCAGCTCCCTCTACCAACAGGTGTTGCAAGCCCAGCCTGCCCACCCGGAGGCGCTGCACCTTTTGGGGGTCTGCCGGCAGCAGCAGGGATCCCTGGAGGAAGCCATTGCCCTGATGCAGCAGGCCTTGGCGCAGCAGCCGTGGTTTCCCGACGCCCACTTGAATTTGGGCATTGTTCTCAAGCAGGCGGGGCGGCTGGGGGAGGCAAAAGCCCACCTCCAGCGGGCTCTGGAGCAAGGGGGGCCGGATCCGGAAGTTCTGTACCAGTTGGGACTGGTGCTGCGGCAGCAGGGGGAGTTGGAGGCGGCCCTGGTGCCGCTGAGGCAGGCTCTGGAGTTGCAGCCAGACTTTGCCGATGCTGCCTATACGCTGGCCATCCTGCTGCGGGACTGTGGCCGGGAGGAGGAAGCTGCCGAGCTGTTCTACCGCCTCTGGCAAGCCGATCCGGCCGATTTGGCGGCGGCCCTGGGCTGGTGTGTCAGCCAGTTGCCCCTGCTCTACGACACCTCTGAGCAGATCCCAGTTGCCCGGGAGCGCTACCGCCAAGCTCTGCAGCAGGTGAAGGCCCGCTGGGCACAACTGCCGCGGGATCCCAAAACCCTAGAGCGGGCAGCTGCTGGTGTTGGCTCCGTCCAACCCTTCTTTTTGCCCTACCAGGGCCAGAACGACCGCGAGCTGCAGCACCTGTACGGATCCCTGGTAGGGGAGGTGATGGCGGCTCGCTACCCGCAGCCCCCCGTTCTCCTGCGGCGCCGTCCTGGGCGGCTGCGGGTGGGTATCGTCTCCGGCCTGTTCCGGGATCACTCTGTTTGGAAGATCCTGACCCACGGCTGGGTAGAAGCTTTGGATCGCTCCCAAGTGGCCCTCTACGGCTTCCACACCTCGGCCGTCCAAGACGAGATTACGCGCTCCCTGCCACCGCGTTTTGAGCAGTTTATAGCCGGATCCCGCAGCTTGGCGGAGTGGCAGGCGGCAATTCGAGGGGCCCAACTGGACGTGCTCCTCTACCCGGAAGTGGGCATTGACCCGGTCTGCGCCCAGTTGGCCGCCTTGCGTTTGGCCCCTGTGCAGGCCATGGCCTGGGGACATCCGCAAACCTCTGGCCTGCCGACGCTGGACGTTTTCATCAGCAGCGAACTAATGGAGCCGCCGGATGGGGCCGACCACTACACCGAGCAGCTCCTGCCCCTACCCGGCATCGGCACCTACTACATCCCTTTGGACGTTGACCCTGCCCCTGTGGACTGGCAAGCGTGGGGGGTGGATCCCGATAGGGTGCTCTACCTCTGCGCCCAATCTCTGTTTAAGTACCTGCCCCTGTACGACGAGGTCTTCCCCCGCATTGCTCGGGAGGTGGGGCGGTGTCAATTCCTGTTTTTGCGGGGCCGCCTCTCCCAAGGGATCCGCCAGCGCTTCTGGCAACGGCTACAGCGGGCCTTCCGCGCCTACGGCCTGGCCGTAGAAGACTATGTGCTGCTGCTGCCGGAACTCTCCCCCGCCCAATATGCCGCCTACAACGCCCTGGGAGATGTTTACCTGGACAGCATTGGCTGGTCTGGCGGCAACACCACCCTGGAAGCCCTGCCCCACGGGCTGCCCATCGTCACGCTGCCGGGATCCCTAATGCGGGGTCGCCACACCTACGCCATCCTGCAGCAGATGGGGATCCATGCAACCATCGCCTCTAACCTAGATGAGTATGTCCAGATGGCTGTGCGCCTGGGCCTGGATGACTGCTGGCGGGAACAGATGGGCCAGCAGGTAAAAGCCCGCCAGGAGCGCGTCTACCGGGATCCGGCCCCCATCCGCGCCCTGGAAGCCTGGTTGCAAAGTCTAAAGACCTGAGGGTTGGTTTCAGCCTGATAGCCCTAGCGCTAACCTGCTTGGGCCAGCCCTTCTCCAGCGGGATCCCGGCCTTCCAGACGGCAGAACAGTTGCCGCATCAGCAGCTCCCGTTGGCCCAGCGAGAGATGGGGGGCAAGGGCACTGGGAAAATGAGGCATGGCCAGAGTGACGCGATCCAGCAAGTCGGCGCGGCGGTGCTTTTGCTGGATGGCCCAAGCCCGCTGCACAAGCTCTGCGGCTGTTTCCAGCTCCAGCCCTGCTCGTTCGGCCAGCCAAGCCGCCAATTGCTCCAGATCGGGATCAAAGCGCAGCCGGTACATGTAGATCAGCATGCCGATCCCAAGCACTAGGCCTATGGCGCTGGCCACATAGGCAGCCTTGATGGTAGTTCCCGGCAGATAGGCCACCGCCGAGACGCGCAAGATTTCATAAGGGATGCGAATTAAGCTGTAGCCGACAACATAGGTCCAAACCCAGGTGCCATCCTTAAGCTTGGGAAATCGCCAGAACATCCCCATCAAGAGAGCAAACAGAACCAGGTTAAGGAGGCTCTCGTAGAAAAAGATGGGGTGAAAAAACTCAAACTGGCTGTATTCCGGCTCGCGGGCTTGGGGGGGGATGTATACCCGCAAGGGCCACCTGCTGTCGGGGGGAATAGGGGCACCGTAGGCCTCGGAGTTAAAAAAATTGCCCCAGCGCCCGATGGCTTGGCCCAAGATTAACCCCGGCGTGAGCACATCGGCGTACTTCCAGCCGTTGATCCCGGTGGCGCGGCAATAGAGGCAAAGAGCAAGCGCGCCAGCCAAGATCCCACCGTGGATGATGATGCCTCCCCGCCAGATGGCGAAGGCCGAGAGGGGATCGTCCCTGAACTCTGACCAGTGGGTGAGGACATAGTAGAGGCGGGCGCCCAGAAACCCAGACACCACCAGCCACAGGGCCAGGATCTCGACCCGTTCGCTGGCCTTGCCGGGCTCTTTCTCCAGATGGCGAGCCTCTGCTAGGGCTTTGGTTAGGAGCAGGCCGACCAACACGGCAATAGCCATCAGCAGGCCGTACCAGCGCAGCCCCAGCCCACCTACCAGCGGAGTTTCAGGGGGAAAACGGAAGACAAACTCTCCCGGTGAGCTGAAGGTAAGGCCCAGCAGCCTTGCACCCCATAGGTTCATTAACAGCACGCTCTGCACCTCAAAATCCTCAACTCAGTCCCCCTGTCGATCCAGCTTGCCTCTACTCGCGCAACACATAGCCTACACCGCGCACTGTTTGGATGAGGCGCTTTTCCCCTTGGCCTTCGATCTTGAGGCGCAAATAGCGAATATAAACCTCGATGATGTTGGAGTCGCCCGTAAAGTCATACCCCCACACATGCTCCAAAATCTGTTGGCGGCTGAGCACCTGGCGAGGGTGTTCCATCAAGTAGCGCAGCAGCTCATATTCCTTGGCCGTCAGCTCCACCTGTCGCTCTCCCCGGCTCGCCTGCCGCGTCACCGGATCCAGTGTCAAATCCATAAACACCAACCGGCCGTCGCGGGATCCCTTGGGGTGCTGCAAATAGATCCGTATCCGCGCCAGCAACTCCTGCAGGCTAAAGGGCTTGACCACGTAGTCATCTGCCCCAGCATCCAGCCCTGCCACCCGATCTGCCACCTCGTCGCCGGCGGTCATCAGCACCACGGGCACGCGGTTGCCCGTCAAGCGCAGTTGCCGACAAACCTCCAACCCTGAGATCCCGGGCAACAGCCAGTCCAGCAGCACCAAGTCGGGATTCTGGTCGCGGGCTGCCGCCAACCCTGCCGTGCCATCGCCGACCACACTCACCCGATATCCCCTATAGGCCAGCTCAGTTTCCAGGAAACGGGCCAGTTTGGCCTCATCTTCGATCACCAGAATGTGGGCAGAGGAGGATTCCGGTTCTGGCATACTCTCTCCTCAAAAGAAGAGGCGGGAAACTTGCTCACTGCCCACCAGCATACCTTAGCCGTGGGAACTGGCAGTACTGATCAATCCATCCTGCTCCCGAAGTTGGTTTGCTGAGTGTTGCTACCGTACCCCTTGATTCTTTGACAGGCTGTACCTGAGTTCCTATAAAGATTTTGACCTGTCTAGCAGCCCAGCCTAGCATAGCTCCTGGGACTTCCTTGCTGGCAGTGCTGACGGGATTAGAAAGTTAAGTTTTCCAGGGCTAGAGTTCTTCTCGATCTGCTGATTGCATTCTGCTTGGGGATCTCTAAGCTGTCACTGCTTCCGGTTTTATCTCTGCTAGGAGAAAGAGTAGACGAGATTGGGATCCCTTCCCATCACCCACAAGCTATTAGGGCTGGCAACATAACGGTATGCCGCTCTCTTCTTGCTCGCGCTGTACAGCCGGTCAGCGAGCTCCGCAATCTCCAAATGTAACGCAAGCCGTTCTAGCCAGGCGACAGGAATTCCTTGTACACCATAGTACGCTCCTGCCACTTGCCCACATACCGCAGCGGTTGTGTCGGCATCGTTGCCTAGATTTGCCGCCATGAGAACCGCTTCCTCAAAACTGTGGGAACGAACAAAACACCACATCGCCGCTTCCAGACTGTCCACCACATACCCGGAGCCTCGTATCTCATCTTCCAGCTTTTGACGGTAGGCTCCGCGGGCAATCGCAACGATCTTCTCGGCCCCCACGAATGTCTGGCTGTCACCCAGGGCAACCTCATCCTTTGAGCTGCCAGATAATGCCCGACAAATGATCCGCGCCAAAAGACGACAAGCATCTAGGCATTCCGCCGCACCGTGAGTAATTCGGGAACTCTCCGCTGCAAATCGTTCTGCTGCTTCCAGGTTCGGGAAGAAGAACATAGGAATCGGCGCTAACCGCGTTATGCACCCATTGCCGGCTGAGCGCGGATCGCTTGACCCGGCAAAGGGGTTTCCTGTCTGGCGAAACCTGCGCAATGCAGAGGCGGTCGTAGAACCTATGTCGAAGCATGTCCCAGTACTGCTCAAGTAACCCGTCTCGGCCCACTTGCAATAACGCCTCATTTGATCATGAGCGTCGAACCCGTTGCACTCAACAAGGCTGGTTGCTAGGCAAAGCGCCATCGAAGTATCATCAGTCCACTGGCCTGCACGGAGATGGAATGGACCTCCGCCAACCATATCCGTCAGCGGTGTAAAGCTTCCCCGTGGACGAAACTCAACGGTAGTGCCGATAGCATCCCCAACGGCAAGACCGAGAAGACACCCACGGAAACGGTCTTGTTGCTGCATCTGCGTTCTCCCAAGTGGGGTAACGTTTGAGCTCAGTCCGCGGCCCGTCAGGGCCGTCGCGCCTGCAGCGATGAGTTAGGAATACTCAATATCTATTAAAACCTTTCCTTTACTACCAGCACCAACATTCACTTTTACCCCCTCAATGGGGACATCTAGATGGAAGCCTGCCTGCTCATCCATCATAATTTTCATCCGTTTTGCCCCGTGTTCTTTGCCGGCCTTGATTAGGTCAACGGCTACCTTCGATTGCTTCTCTACAGCTTTCCCAGGTTCTAGAAAATCAAAGACCTTATCAGCGATCCAAAAGAACGGAGCATAAATTTGGCCAAGAACAGGAATTTCACGGAGATCTTTGATTGCGCTCCGAAAGCCATCTCTTGTTGTCAGGTCATAGTTGCTTTTCATAATTGGCACTTTGTCAGAAGGACTCCTAACAGTTGAACTCACCCGCCGTCAATGACTTAGAGTGCTGAAGATAGCCTAGCATACAGTCGGGTGCAGTAACTTGTTACACTATGTAAGTTTTTCGCTGTTCGCCTCTACTACCCACCAACCCCAGCGCCCCCTCACCAACAACCTTTGGAGCAGGTCAGTGATGCTCTCCGAGTCAAGCACTACTCCTACCAGACTAAGAAATTTTATCTTCTCCGGATCCGTCGATATATCTTGTTTCACAACAAGCGACACCCCAAGGAGATGGGTGGCGAGCAGATCAATGCCTTCTTAACCCACTTAGCGGTGGAGGAGGGGGTGGCGGCGTCCACGCAGAACCAAGCTCTCAGTGCGCTGTTGTTCCTTTACCGAGAAGTTTTGCGTCTGGAGCTAGACCTTAACCTAGACGCCGTATGAGCCAAGCGCTCACGCTATTTGCTTACGGTCTTAACCCCTGAGGAGGTCAAGGCTGTCATTGTGCATCTGTCTGGGATCTATCGCTTGGTGGTGCAGGTGCTGTATGGCAGTGGCTTGAGGTTGGCAGAAGCTCATCAGCTCCGGGTTAAAGATGTGGATTTTGCCCAACGGCAACTGGCGATTCGCCATAGCAAAGGGATGGAGAGCCGGTTAACGATGCTGCCAGAAACCCTAGTGGAACCTTTGCAAGAACACTTGCCCTGGGTCCAGCGACAACATCAGCAGGACTTGGAATAAGGATATGGCTCTGTCTATTTGCCCTTTGCTTTGGAGCGCAAGTACAGCCTGTTCAAGAATCAAGGGGTACATTAGATTTCTTTACGCTATACTTTATATTTATATTTTGCTCCCAGCTCACGAACAATAGGTACAGCCTGTTAAGGAATCAAGGGGTACAGTAGCAACACTTAGCAAACCAACTTCGGAAGCAGGATGTAGTAAACAAGTCTGCACTATCTGCTCCACGCTATACTTCCCAACTCTGGAAAACTGCCGAATAAAATGCTTCAACAC
>NZ_JANSIZ010000038.1:0-28600 GCF_047462315.1 Synechococcus sp. H60.2
GGCAGAAGAAGAGACAAAAGCTCTGCTGCCAAGCGGGTGAGGAAACCCCACCCGCCTACGCGGTGGGGTAGTTCATGTGCGCTGTACATCCTCGGCCAGCCTTGACAGAGGCGGCAATCGGCTGCCCCGACTGGCTCCCCATTTCTGGAGATCCTCACCAAGGGAGAGCAGTAACCAACGACTGAGCTGCCAGAAAGTGATACTTGCGAGTTGCCGAGGGGATGCCCTAGGTGGGGGGAAACAGTCTTTGATGAACATCGCCGACAAAGGCTTCCACCGCTTCTCGGATTACCTCTCGCAGGTTGGCGTAGGCTTTGGCGAAGGGCGGGATCCGCTCACTGAGGCCGAGCAGGTCGTGGGTGACGAGAATTTGGCCGTCGCAGGCCGGGCCAGCCCCAATGCCCAGAGTCGGGATCCCGACTTGCTGGGTGATCTGGGCAGCCAATTCCGCCGGCATGTGTTCCAAAACCAGGGCAAAGGCCCCTGCCTGCTCTAGGCTTAGGGCTTCCTGGCGCAGCCGCTCTGCCTCTGAGGGGGTTTTTCCCTGCTGGCGATACCCCCCCAGTTGATGCTTGGCCTGTGGGGTAAGGCCGATGTGGCCCAAGACCGGGATCCCTCGCTGTACCAGAAAGGCCACCGTTTCCACCATGTCTGGGTAGCCCCCTTCTAGCTTCACCCCATTCACCCCTGCCTCCTTCATCAACCGTCCTGCCGAGAAGAGGGCCTGCTCTTTGCAGACTTGGTAGCTCAAGAAAGGCAAGTCGGCCACCAAAAAGGCTCGTTCTACACCGCGGCGCACTGCCTGGGCGTGGTGGATCATCTGTTCCAGCGTCAGGGGCAAGGTGCTGCTGTACCCCAAGCTGGTCATGGCTAGGCTGTCGCCTACCAAGATCAAGTCGATCCCGGCTCGATCCAAGATCTGCGCTGTGGCATAGTCGGTAGCGGTGAGGGCCACCAACGGTTGACCCGCCTGTTTGGCCTGGCGAAAGTGGTGAATGGAAAGGGCAGCCATACCTCTATGATCTCATTTCCCCTGCGGTTTCTGGCTGGGCCGTACCCCCCAAGAGCTTTGGCCCTGGGGTAATTGGCCAGGTTGCATCCGCCCCATTCCACGAGAGGGGATCCGGGCAGGATAGCCCGTTTGCCGCTAAGATGGTAAAGCCCTATGCAGACTGGAAGGGTGACAGAGTGGTTGATTGTGACGCTCTCGAAAAGCGTTGTGGCCGCAAGGTCACCGTGGGTTCGAATCCCACCCCTTCCGTCTTCGAGCAATCCAATGGCGCTCAACGCTGCCAACGCCTGGTAGGGTCAGCACCCGGCCCTCTCAACCTCCGCCAAAGCCCCCGGCAGCCCTGGACTGGCTGGGATCCCTTGCTTCGTTAAGTCCCACCTCAGCTTACTGAAACCTGGGTTTCAGGAAGGCACCTTTGCGGATTGGCCCGGCGCGGCTTTCGAGGACTTGTCGCTTAACCGGTCTTCTTGGCTCCCATGTTCACCGCCCCTGCTCTGCAAGCGCAACTGCATCCCCTCATCCAGCGCCTTTCGGAGGCAATCCTAGAGATCTGGGGATCCCACCTCGCCCTGGCTCCCTATGCCCTGCCGGAGGATCTGGGCTATGTGGAGGGCCGCCTAGAGGGGGAGAAATTGCAGATTGAAAACCGCTGCTACCAAGGGGCTCCCTTTCGCAAGTTGCACCTGGAGCTGGCCCAGGCCGGGCAAAGCCTGGATATTCTCCACTGCGTCATGTTTCCGCAGCCGCAGTACCCGCTGCCGTTGTTCGGCTGTGATATTGTGGCCGGCCGCGGTCAGGTGAGCGCCGCCATCGTCGATCTCTCGCCGGTCACCCCCACTTTGCCGGATCCCTATGTCCAAGAGTTGGAAGCTTTGGGAGCTCATCTCGCCCCTTTCCAAGAGCGACGCCAGTTGCCGCCGTGGGGGACGATTTTTTCTCCCTACTGTCTGTTCATCCGGCCCGGCGACGAGGCAGAAGCCGACCGCTTTTTGGATTTCGCCCGCCGTTATTTGGAAATCCACTGCCGGCTGGCGCAACAGATCCCCCCGCAGACGGATCCCGCACAGATCCTGGCCCACTACCAAGGGCAGCAGCGCTACTGCAGCCAGCAACAACAGAACGACCGCACCCGCCGCGTTCTAGAAAAAGCTTTTGGCCCCGCCTGGGCCGAGCGCTACATGAGCACCGTCCTTTTTGACTTGCCCCCCAGTCCGATGCAGACCTAGTGCAGATCTAGACAAGCTCCCCTTGCAGCCGCTGCTGGATGCTCAACGCCAATTTTTGCCCCAGGAACTCTGGCATGGCTGGAGTTGCATCCGGCCCCAGCAAGTAGAAAATGAAGCGCGCCCGTTTGCGGCGAAGCATCAGATTGAGGTTAACCACAGTCAAATCCTCCTGCGCTAGAGCAGTCATCACCCGGTAAAACACGCCCGGCTGGTTGTCCACATCCACCAACAGCGTGGGCAGATGAAACACTGGGTCAAAATAAAAAGAAACCTGGGTGTCTTTCAAGCCGGCCTTGAGATCAAACTCCAGCGCCAAAGTTTCATGAACGGGAAACACCCCTGCCAAGCACTCGTGAATAGCCCGTTCTAGGTTGAGCTTGGTCTGGGAGGAAAGGCTGTGGCCATCGCGGGAGACAGTGACCCGAATAAAAACCAAGTGGGGTGCGTAGATCTGCCCGTAGAGATGGATGCCGTGTACCGAGAGATTGAATGCCGTGAGCACCCCAAACAGGTCGCTGAGCAGAGAAGGGCGGTTGCGATAGGCCAGACAAACTACTGTCTTGCCGCGCTCGTCCTGCATCTGTACCACGGCCTTGCGGGTTTGGTAGAGGGCATAGGCCAGACGCAAGTTTTGAACCTGAACCTCGCTGCTGACAAACTGGCTGTAGAAAGGCGGAAAGCTCTGGTTGAAGCGCCGCATCAGAGCCGTTCGCGTCAGCGGGACGGAGTGCTTGCGAGGGCTGACTTCGAGCGGCTGGGGATCCTCATGGGCAGCCCTTTCCTCTCTGGCAAGAGGAGCCACCTTCGGCTGCTGCGCTGACTGCTCAGTTGACATCGACTCTGCCGCCTGCATTGCTTCCTCTCTATCGTTGCTCAACACGCCCTGGCCAAACCCCATCTATCCGTAAAATCACTGGGGCTCGAAGCGAGCGTCAACGCTGTACCCAATTCTTGTTCAATACTTTTGGATTTAATCTATCTCATAAGGCTGAGCTGGACATCCAAGGAACCGCTGAGGGCCATCCCCCAATTGGGGGGAGTCCATCCCTGCGTCGCTGCTGAGTCAACAGTGTGCGCCTTCAAATCCCAGACTAACCAGGAACAATGGGGCAGGCTCTTAAAGCCTAAACGACGAATTGAGGGGAAGACTGCAATTACTACAATTTCTGATATAGAGTTCTGTATTAAGTGCTAGCCTGCTGGCGACTTGGATCGCTATTCTGTTAGCCAAAATTTCGGTTTTCCTTAGGTTTGTTGAAGGGATCCCTGTGAGCACGACCGTTGCCAACCTCAGCCCGCTCTCGCCTGCCCAAGGGCCGGATCCCGATGGGGCCTGGTGGGATCTCCACATCGTTGCTTCCCCTGCCCAGGAGGATCAGATCTTTTGGCGGCTGGAGAGCTTTGGTTGTCAGGGCATGGCCAGCCAGGCCTACGGTGAAGATCGAATCAGTATTCATGCCTATTTGCCCTGGTTCCGCGCCACGCTCCTGGATTTGGCTGCTCTGGCGCTGCGCCTGCGGCAAGACGCCCTTGTTGCCGGCCAGCCCCTTCCCAAGCTGCGCTGGGAACGCATAGAGGCAGAGGATTGGAGCAACAGTTGGAAGCAACACTGGCAGCCCGAACCGGTCGGGGACAAGCTGCTCATCTGTCCGGCCTGGCTGGATCCACCCCCCCACCCCGGTCGTCTTCTGGTGCGGCTGGATCCGGGCATGGCCTTTGGCACAGGTACTCATCCGACCACCCAGCTTTGCCTGGAGGCTCTGGAGATGCGCCTTGGGGGGGGTGCTGGGGGAGTCACAGTGGCCGATGTGGGCTGTGGTTCGGGCATTTTGTCGGTGGCGGCAGCTCTCTTAGGAGCCAAGCGGGTTTATGCCGTGGATATTGACCCGCTGGCGGTGCAGGCCACGCTCCAGAACCGGGATCTCAACGGCCTGACGGATCGCATTGTGGTGGCCAAAGGCAGCCTGGAGCATATTCCCGAGATGGTGGATGGGCTGGTGTGCAACATTCTGACGGACGTGCTCTTGGATATGATCCCGCAGTTTGGCCTGGTGGTGAAAAAGGGGGGATGGCTGATCCTCAGCGGTATCCTCATCGAGCAGGCCAAGTTGGTGGCGGAGATGTTGGAGGCCAATGAATGGGTGGTGGCAGCCCTCTGGCGACGGGGGGAGTGGTGCTGTCTGAACGCACGCACGACCTGAGTTCCCTGCCCCGCTTGGCTATCGACCCGGCCCAACGGGATCCCGCGGGTGGGCTCCACTTGACCAGCCCGCAGCAGCACTACCTACAGCGGGTGCGCCGCCTCAAGCCGGGGGATCCGTTCTTGGTGTTGGATGGCTCCGGCAAGCTGTGGCTGGCCCATTGGCAGCCGCAGGGATCCCAAATTGCGGGCGAGGTGGAGGCGCTGCCGCGGGAGTTGCCCGTTTACCTGCATCTGGGCTTGGAGGTGGTCAAGGGGCGGGGGTTAGATGAGGTGTTTCGCCAGGTTACCGAGCTGGGGGCAGCGCGCATTACCCCCCTGCTGACGGAGCGCACTGTGGTGGAGCCGGGATCTGGGCGGCAAGAACGCTGGCAAAAAATTGTGCAAGAGGCCGCAGAACAATGTGAGCGGTTGCGCTGGCCCCAGATCGACCCACCCACCCCATGGACCCGTTGGCTAGCCGAGCTCAAAGCCGATTGGTGGGGTATAGCCGTCGCCCGCCGAGAGGCCCCCCCGCTGCTGCAAGTCCTACCGCAACGGAGGGATCCTGTCGTGGCACTGGCCATTGGCCCTGAAGGCGGCTGGACAGAGATGGAGCGCCGCCAGGCGGAAGCCTACGGCGGAGTACCTGTCTCTTTGGGCCCTACGATCCTGCGAGCCACCACGGCGGCTGTGGCCGCCGGCAGCCAAGTTGCCGCCTTCTACGCTCGCTTGAGCCGGGGCTAGCTCTGCCCCTCAGCAGCAGGAACGCTGTTGCCGATATGATGGCATTGACATGAACCCTTGGTTCCCAGGACGGGGCTCTGGGCAAGAGGAACCAACATGGAGAAAATCCAGGCGGTGCGGGGCACCCGCGACATTTTGCCGCAGGAGGTACGGCTTTGGCAGCAGGTGGAGGCCAGCGCCCGCGAGATCTTGGGGCGGGCCAACTACCAAGAGATCCGCACCCCGATTCTGGAGCTGACGGAGCTTTTTGCCCGCAGCATTGGCAGCGCCACCGACGTGGTGGGTAAGGAGATGTACTCCTTTAGCACCCGCGGCGAGCAGGAGGTGAGCTTGCGCCCCGAAAACACCGCCGGCGTGGTGCGGGCCTACATCCAGCACGGGTTGCAGGTGGCAGGCGATGTGCAGCGCTTCTGGTACTGCGGGCCCATGTTTCGCTACGAGCGTCCCCAGGCGGGGCGGCAACGCCAGTTCCATCAGTTGGGGGTAGAGCTGCTGGGCAGCCGGGATCCCCGCGCCGATGCCGAGGTCATCGCCTTGGCCTGGGATCTGCTGCGGGCGGTGGGGGCAGAAAACCTCACCTTGCGGCTCAACTCCCTCGGGGATCCGCAGGATCGGCGGGCCTACCGCCAAGCCCTGGTGGACTACCTCACCCCCTTGAAAGAGCAGCTCGATCCCGACTCGCAAGAGCGCCTCAGCCGCAACCCCTTGCGCATCCTCGACAGCAAGGATCCCCATACCCGTGCCATTGCCGAGAAAGCACCCAAGCTGCCCGATTACCTCAGTGCTGACTCACGCGCCTTCTTCGAGCAAGTGCAAGCCCATCTCAAGGTCCTAGACATCCCCTATGAGCTGGATCCCTACCTGGTGCGCGGCTTGGACTACTACACCCACACCGCCTTTGAGATCATCTCGCCGGAGCTGGGATCCCAGAGCACCGTCTGCGGGGGCGGGCGCTACGATGGCCTGGTGGAAGAGCTGGGCGGGCCGCCGACCCCGGCGGTGGGCTGGGCCATCGGCCTGGAGCGGCTGGTGTTGCTGCTGCAGAAGAAACAAGGGGAGATTCCGCCAACACCGGTCGAGGTTTACGTGATCTCCCGCGGGGCAAAGGCTGAGGCCCAATCCCTCCAGATCGCCCAAGCCCTACGCCAAGCCGGCTTCTGCACCGAGCTGGATCTCAGCGGCAGCGCTTTCAGCAAGCAGTTCAAGCGGGCCAGCCGCAGCGGTGCGACCTGGGCTGTTACGCTGGGGGACGCAGAAGCTGCAGCCGGGGAGGTGCAGCTCAAGCACTTGCCCACGGGGCAGCAGCAAACCCTCTTGCAAGCTGACTTGGTGCAGTATTTGGCGTCCCAGAGGTGATGGAGTGATGTTGAGTTTTTGGGTGCGGCGCAACGGCCGAGAAGACTGGCAGCCGGTATCAGCCGAGGGAGCCATTCTGGAAGAGGACACCTACACCATCGTCGCCCGTTCCCCCCAGCCCCACTTCACCATCACAGTGGAAGTCCGCCAGCGCCCTCTGCCGACCGAAAATAGCGGATCCCCGGCAGGAGCAAACTCCAAGACAACCACCTCGCTCCTGCAAACCCGTTCGGTGCGCACCAACGAGGAGGGGATCGGCATCATCCTGCCGGCCACCCACCTCGCCCCTGGTTTTTGGGAGTTCCACTGCCGCGATGCCGATTTGATTGCCGAGCTGTTTGGTGAGACAGAGCTGAACAACTGCCTGCGTCTCCAGGTTGTGCCCGGCTCGGCTCAGACGGAACCCGCAGCACCTTTGGCGGCCCAGCCAACGGAGCCCGAACCCTCTGCCCAGACCAAAGCGGCTGCCATCCCGCCAGAGCTGTTTTCCCTGATGCACAGCGAGTTGGAGGGATCCCCCGATGAGGTGCTGGTGTTGACGGGGCGGATTGGCTGCAGTGGCGAGCTGCGGGTACGAGTTTGGCAAGAAGGTGAAGGGGAACAGAGCCCGGTTTTCGAGGGGCAACGGCTGATTCAATTTCCGGCTGAAGCCCGGACAGCGGTGTTCAGCATTCCCATCACCCTGCCGAGCTATACCTGGAGCCGTCCGTTGCGGGGGGAACTGCGCCTTACTCCGTCCTCCTGGCCGGATCCAGAGCCGCTGCGGATCTCCTTTTCCGTTCGCTGTCGCGGCCAGGGGGAAGTCCTCCCCCCCTCCTCCGGGATCCCTGCTGGTCAGCAGCGGCAAGAAGAAACGCCAGCCGCAGCCGACAGTTCTTCCCCGACCTCACCTTTGCTCTCCCCCGAACGCACCCTGCAGAAGTTGTTGCGCATCTGGCAGCGCAGCACCCCTGCGGGAAAAGAGGATGCTGGAGGAGCTCCCAGCCTGCTTCAGCCAGAAGAGCTCCCAGCCTCCCCTGCCCCCTTAGCAGACACCGCACCCGAACCTGCCGCCCAACCGGAGCCACCTCGCGAGGAGGCGGCCCCGCCGCCACCGCTCGCCGCCGCCACTCCGGGAACCTCGCCTCTTTCCCCCCAGGTGCCGGCAGCTTGCCCGGTACCGCAACTGGTGGTGCCCGAGCAATTGCGGGCAGGTGACAATTTCGACGTAGTGCTGCGTTTGCCGGCCTCGGTCAATTCTGCCAGTGGCTCGACCTCTCAGCCTCCTTTGTGGATTAAGTTTTGGGTCAAGCACGGCCGCACCCGCTCGCTGGTGGATGGCCCCCGTTGGTTGCTGGACTTCTCCCGCGATGACCAGGGACGGTGGCAAGCCCTCACCCGCATGACCATTCCCCCCGGCGTTCCTGAACTCATCTTCGAGGCTTGGGCCGTCAGTCCGGATCGCCAGCAGCAAAGCGACCGCGTGACGGAGCGCCGTTCTATCTTGCCTTAGGGATCCCTCAGTCTTGGGCCGAGCGCACCATCAGCACAGGGCAGCCGATGTGCACCCGCACATAGTCGGAGATGGAGCGCCCCAGCAGCCGATCCAGGTCAGGGATGCTGCGGGCAATACTGGGCCGGCGATCCGGGGATCCCATCACCAACAGGTCGGCCTTGCTCTCTTCCGCCAAGCGGACGATCTCGGTGCCCGGATCCCCGACCGCCGTAAACACCTGGTGGCCGATTTGGCGGCTTTTGAGGGTGGCAATGGCTTTGTCTATAACCTCGTCCCGGCCTTGGGCGTCGGCATCCAGTTGTACCGAGGCCAGAAAAATCTGGGCTCCCGGGATACCGGCAACCAGATCCAGGGCTGTGGCAAAGGCAGCCTGGGCGGCAGGGGAGTTGTTGAGGGCCACCATGACATGGCTGGGGTATTTGACGTAGGCGTCGTCTTTAACCAGCAGCATGGGGCAGGAGGCGAGCTGGAAGACGTATTGGCTGACCGAGTTCTGCAAAATGGCCATGATGCGGTTGCGCCCGCGGGATCCCATCACGATGAGGGGATTGGGCAGGGACTCGGCCACCTGCAGTACCACCACCTTGGGATCCCCTTCCACCAGTTGGGTACTGATCTTTAGCCCAGGCCGCGGGGGAAAGGTCTGCAGCGTCTGGGCCAACAGCTCCTGTCCCTTTTGCCAAGCAGCGCGCATGTCCTCAGCAGAGGTCTGGGAAGGCACCGCATGCAGCAGGGTTACGTGGCACTGGGCAAAGGCCGGCAAAGATAGCAGCGTGTGCACCATTTGCTCGGTGGGGCCGCTGCCGTCGATGGCGGCAACGATGTTTTCAAAGCGAGGCATGGGATCCGTTCTCCAGGCCAAGGTTTGCCAAGTCTCATCCTAGATCTGCCTCTGCCGATCCCTGCTGCCGCGGCAGATACCCCGCAACATTTTGTTGAGTTTTAGTAACTTAGCCACACATAGCCGGTGAAGCCGCCGCCGGCATTGGTGTTGCGGCCTGTTAAAAACTGAAACCCCCCTAGCCCCAGGGTCAGCCCCTCCTCTAGGCGCCAGTTGAGCTGGCCGGAAAGCTTAAGGTTGTTGTAGTCGGGATCCTGCACCGCCAGATCCCCAAAAAGGAGCGGGGCGCCGTTGCCAAGGGTGAAGTCGCCATCCAAAGCCGCAATGGCCTGCACCTCAGGGCTGAGATCTGCTCCAAAGGTCAAGTTGGCCTTGAGACGGTTGCCGGGGTAGCCCAGGTAGTCCCGAAAGGTCAGACAGGAGTCGAAAAAGGCGGGCAGGGATCCCAGCTTGCCCGAAGCGGCCAGGCCGGCGCTGAGGTCGTAGCCGAAAACCCCATAGCCCAACGGCAGGGGGGTGTTCTGGGTGGCATATCCCGGCGGGATCAGGGCCGTCAATTGAGCCGAGAAAAAGGGATCCCCCTCTCCCCAGGTGTGGCGCAGGCCCAGCTCCAGATCCCGCAGGCCCTGGTTGCGCTGGGTAACGGTCTCAGCCCCGCTGGCAAAGCGATTTTCCAGGAAAACGTAGCTGGTGTTGAGGTTGAGGGTGAGGCGATCGCTGAGGCCGGTTTCGCCAAACAGGTTGAGGCGGGTCTCGCCATACTCGGAAAGGGCCTGCTGCAGACGTCCCCCCCGGTCAAAGCGGGTGCGGGGTTGGTACACCTCGGGCTGGAGCGAGAAAAACGTTTTCCCTGCCCCGCGAGGGAAGCCGCAGCCGGCCCAGACCGGTAGCTCCCACCCCCCCAAGACAAGGCCCAGGCCCAGCAGCCAGCTTCTTGCAATTGCCAAAGGCTTCATCTAGGGATCCCTCTCGACGGCGCCGCCAAGGGGGATTGTACCTACAGAGCTCCGTTTTGGGCCTTCGTCTCCATCCACCTACACCCTCTGGGCAATAGCCGGCAAACCTACGCGGGCCCGGAATTGCCGGGCTGCCGTCAGCGCCCCATAGGGATCCCCCTTGTAGAGGCCGTAGTGCATCAGGGACAGGCGCCGCAATCCCAGTTGCGACACCTCCTGCAGCCACTCGGGCCGGCTCATGATCTCAAAATCCACTTGGACAGTGTCGGCCCGGCCACCGTTGGGGTGCTTGTCCTTAATCGAGGGCTCGTAGTGGGCCAGCATCAGGTTGCGGTGGATGGGGGCAAAGAGACGGCAGCAGAGGCGGATCTGCTCGGGGTTACCCGGATCCGGGCCGTTGAGCTCCGGGTTAAACTCCCCCGGTCGCCGCTGGCGCATCGACTGGAAGGCGATCCCGTCCATTTGGCTCATCGTCTCGGCAAAAGGCTCTACCATGCTGCGCCCTGCCCCGCGGCGGCGATCGTCAAAGGTGGCAATCCAGCCGCCCCAGCAGAGGGCCACCTCGGCCTCGGGCAGCCGCTCCTTGATGGCCTGGCGGGCTCTTAAGATGTTGCGCATCAGGGCGCGGTAGTAGGGGGCAGTGTCGGCGTTGTAGGTATCGGCAGGGACGCGCCAGTAGGAAAACTCAGTGGCCAGGCTCCAGTAGGTGGGGCGGCCCTGGGGGTTGGCTTGGGCAATATACCCGGCCAGCTCGGCTACGTCCTGGATAAACTGCGGCGAGAGGTGGTAGTCGCCGCAGGGGCGGGTGGTGTCGTCTTCCCAGGTGATGATGTGCAGGCTGTAGCCCCGCTCAAACCACTGCCGCAAAAGCCCCGCCTGGTGCCAGTTGCGCCAGAAGGAGAGATCCCCCTGGCGGTGGTCAAAGCTGTTGAGCCAGCCACTCAAGAAATGGGGATCCCAGCCCCGCGCCACCGCTGCCACCTGCGGATCCGACTCGATTTCCCAAAGGAAGCGACCGGGATCCTCGCCAATGCCCACCTCCCAGCGGGCCAAGAGCTCTGACAAGTTCCGGTTCCCCGTGGCAACGTTCTCGGAGCCCTGACCACAGCCGGCAACTCCAACCCCATAGGAAGCCAGCAGCGCTCCGCCCATCCGCAGCACCTGTCGCCGCGGCCATTGCCGTTTCCAGGTCATCTCGTCTCCTCCTCAAGCTCTGCCTGGCGGGCCCACAGCCGCACCTGCGGGGAGCTGTAGACCTCCCTAAAGCCTGGCAGCCCCTCAAAGGTAAGCTCAGGCCAAAATTGCAGGATGCGATCGGCGCTCCGCAAGGGATCCGCCGGCCCCGCCACCAGCAAGTAGTCCACCCGCTCCTGAGGGTGTTGCAGAGCCAAGGCAAACTCGTACTGGTGGGGAGTAAGGAACAAGCGGGGATCCCCCGCCCAAAAGATAGCCTCAAAGTGGATGTCGTCGTCCACCAACACCTTCTCGCCGGGCAAGAGGTGGCGGCGGAGATATTGCCCTACCTGGCGCTTTTCCTGCCGCTGCCGGCGCCACGCTGCCAGGACCTGCCCCGCGGAGGTCACTTCGTAGAGGTCTTGGGCCGCTTCCAACTCACGGCTAAGGGGCGCTACCCCTGCCACCAGCCGCTCCCAGAGATCCCGCTCCTCGAGCACCAGGGGCGCCAAAAATCGTGGCTCTTGGCTTAGCCCATAGCCAGCGGTAAGGCAGTTCAGCCCCAAAAGGGCGGTGATCAACAGGCGCTTGGCCCAGCCGGGGCCGGCTCCGCGGACTAAGTAGGCCCCCATCAGCAACGGCAGCGGCACCCAGACGAGACCAAAGCGGCTCAGCTCCGGCAAAAACAGCCCCTGGCCCAGGGAAGCCAGCAGAACCACCAACGGCATCCCCCAGATCAAGGCCCCGACCCAGCGGCCCAGCAGGGATCCCATCCCCAACAGGAGATAGGCAGGGGCCAGCACCGCCAGCCACTTCCCCAGCTCCACCAGCCCTTGCCAGCCGCCGGCCTGCTGCAGGTCTTCCCGCAACTGCGGCAGGCGCAGGCCGCTGCCCACCTGGTAAGTAAAAGCCCAGGGATCCCCCACCGCCAACCAGTTGACATACAGCCAGCTCAAGATCAGGGCCAGGCTGATAAACCCCGCCACCAGCAGCGAGACCCAGCGAAACCCCCAAGATTCGCGGCGAAAAGCCACCAGCAGCAGTCCTGCCAGCCAGGGCAACAGCCAGCCGCTCTCCCAGCGCAGCACCATCAGCGGCCCCAAGGCCAGCCCAATGAGCAGCAGCCGCAGGGTAACGGGCAGCTCGTCCTTCTCCGCTGCTTGTTTCTCGTTGGCCAGAGGGAACAACAAGGCCATGTTCACCCCCAGCAAAAGCGAGGTGGCCGTCCAAACGGGGCTGCGCAGCAGCATCAGGAGCAAAGCCGGCTGCAGCAGCAGCAACAGGCCCCACAGCCAGCGCCACCCCAGGCCGACAGGCAAACGGCGCAACTGTTGCCCCATCCAGTCCAACACCAGGGATGCCAAAATGGCCAGCAACACCAGCGGCGAGCGCCCCAAAATGGCCGTGGCCAGCACCAGCGAAGGGGGAAAGGTGGTGCCGACAATGGGCAGGCGCGGATCCGGCCCCAGGACGGCTACGGATCCCTTGTAGCCAAGAAACTGCATCTCTAGGCTCACCCAGCCCCAGCCTTCCTTCAGCCCCCACAAGAGGCCAGCCAGGAGCAGCAAAGGGATCCCTACCGGCGCAACGAGCCTCAAGATAGCTTTAAGCCGGTTTACAAACATCCATGCCCTATGAACGAGTTTCGCTAAACTTGACGGCCTAGGGCATTGGAACACCCTAGTTAATCCTAAAAGCAAGTTTTGCAAAAACTATTAGGAATGCAAGGGAGCGTTAGTATTCCCCTTCTCGAGACTTTTTTTCTACGAGTTTTGGCGTATTGGGTTCAGCAAGATGGTCGATGAAAAGTTGCCGCACTGTAGGTGAGGATGTGAGAGTCTCTGAAGTGGAACAAGGTGTGACCTCAATGCTACACTCTGTGCGGGACATGGACAACGCGGCAATTCCGGCACTGGAGCTTTTGCCCTCCCAGGCTCAGACCCGCCCCTGGGGAGCCTTCTGGATCTTGGATGAAGGCCCAATGTACAAAATCAAGCGCATCGAGGTCAAGCCCGGCCATCGCCTTAGCCTGCAGATGCACTACCACCGCAGCGAGCACTGGATTGTGGTTCGGGGCACGGCGCGCGTTACCCGGGGCGAGGAGGTGGTGCTGCTTAACTCCAACGAGTCCACCTACATTCCCCCCTGCACCAAGCACCGTCTGGAAAACCCCGGCACCATCCCTCTGGTGATCATCGAGGTGCAGAACGGGGAATACTTGGGGGAGGACGACATCGTGCGCTTTGAGGACGACTACGCCCGCCCCTAGGAGAGTTCCTGAGGAAGGGGGCTTTCTTGTGGCCAGTTCATCACTCTTGCGCCATATACTCCTAGAAGTTTGGCGACTGCCCCCGCCACAGGTGTAGGCTTTTTCTGTCGTCGGAGCAGGTGCTAGGGATCTAGCAGATGGCTAGGGTAAGGCGAGGGTGGGGGCTGTTGGTGGCTGGCTTGCTCTGCTGCGTGCCAACAGAGGCAGTGCGGGCGGAGCCCCTTGCTTTCCAGAGGCTGGGCTATGAGCGTTCGGTGCTGCTGCAGGGATCCAACCCGCGCCTGGATGTCACCGTCCCTGCGCCCATCAACGGCATCGACCCAGAAGCCAGCTTTGTGCAGTTGCGCCTAGAACCTTCGCCGGTGCTCAAGCCCACCTCTACCGTGCGGGTGCTGATTAACGAGGAGCTGGCGGGGATCTTTCTGGTGCAAGATCTGCGCCAGGAGCCGGTGGTGCGGGTGCCGATCCCTGACCTGCCCCCGGGTGAGCGCTTTATCACGGTGTCGGTGCAGCCGTTTTTGAGCATCAGCGACGACATCTGTGCCGACCTCAACACCGGCAACCTGCTGCTGAAGGTAGGGCGGGACAGTTTTTTTGAGCTGGTGCCCCGCGTGCCCGATGCTACGGTGGCCGGCTTTCTGCGCCTGATGTACCCCCAGCTCACGCTGGTGGTGCCCGCCAACCCCTCTCCTGAGGTGGCGGAAGCAGCGCTGGGCCTGTACAGCTTGCTGGCCCACCTCTTCCCTCAGACCCCCATCCTCTGGAGCAACCGTCCAGGGGAAGGGCCTCAAGTGATTCTGGAGCCGGCCAACTTTACCCCCCACCTGCAGCATCAAGTAACTCCAGAGGGATCCCGGCTGCGGGTGGCCGCCCGCCGCGAGGCCATTCTTGCCCTCTATGAAGAGTGGAAGCGGGCGGGGCTGGTGAGCCGCGGCATCCGGTTGGCGGCGGTGGCGGACTGGGAGCGGGCTCTCAAGGCCAACCGCCTCAGCTTGCGGGAGTTGGGGATCGTGGATCCCCTGCTGCGGGGCTTTGGCAGCCAGTCTTTGGTTTTCAACTTCAACCTGGCGCAGTTGGGGGGGCGCCCGCGGGATCTGGCGGCCCAACTGGATGTGATCATGAACCCGGTGGATGGTCGGGCCGGGGATCGCCTGACGGGCTATGTGTTCTTGAACGGCGTTCTGCTGCGCACCTACAACCTCACTGGTCGCAGCCAGCTCAACGAGACCGTGACCCTGCCCCCCCGCCTGCTGCGCCGCTTCAACCAACTGGAGCTGCGCTTTGATTACGGGGCCAGCCCCGGCAATTGCCAGGGATCCCTGACGCCGCTGACGGTTCAGGTGCGCTCGGATAGCTCCGGCTTTCTCTGGAGCGGCTACCAAGCCCCCAGTGGCGAGCTGCAGGAGATCCCGGCGGTGCTGCAGGGATCCGGACGGGTTTGGCTGGGGGATCCCCAACGGCTGCCGGCTGCCGCCTACCTGGTGGGGGCCTTGAGCCGGCTGGCCGCCCAACCGCTCCTGCCCACCCTTCAGTTTCTGCCCCAGGAAAAGACCCAGTTGGAAACAGGCGACTTCGCCTGGCAGATCCTTGTCGCTGCCCCGGAGCAGGTGGAGCTCCCTTACAGCCCCATCCGGCTGGGATCCCAGTTCGAGATCCTCAACCCCTTGAACCAGCAGGTGGCCCTGGCCGCCCAACCTCAGGAAAACCTCGGCCTCTTGCAGTACTTTTTGCTCCAAGGCAGGCCTACCCTCTGGCTATCCTGGTGGGGACCTGATCCGGCCTTGGCAGAACGCCTCAGCCGCGGCCTTGCCGATCCACGCACCCGCCTGGCCAACCAACTGCAGGGAAATGTGCTCACCGCCTACGCCGCCACCCCCGCCCTCACCCAGGTGCAGAGCTGGGATCTCACCCCCCAAGGCTACCGGGTGCGCTACCCAGGCCGCTTCAGTTGGCAGCTTTTGGTGTGGCAGTACCGCTATTGGCTGGTGCTGCTGCTGGCTATTCTATTGGCAGTAGGAGCCTGGAATGTCTATCGCCGCTTGGCCCGCCGCCCCGAGTCGCCCATCCCTTCCTAGGGGGGGCTAGGCATGGGCTTGCGGTTGAGCCAGACTTGAGCCAAACCGCAGGTTTTAGGCCATGCTCCAGTCCCTTAAGTCCTCGCTTTTGCGCGCGGGCTATCTCACCCGCCAGCAACTGGCGGCAGCGGAGGAGTACCGGGAAGAGGTGGGCTGCTCCTTGCCCAGGGCTTTTTGGAGCTTGCGGGTCATGCATCCCGGCAAGTTTGCCGAGCTGTGTCGCCAGATTTTGGATCGGCCCAAGCTGCGGGACTGGCTGCTCAAGCAGCCTTTAGATCCAGAGCTACCTTGGCTAGTGGAACCCAGCGATCTCCTGCCAGTGCGCTTTTTGCCCTGTGGCTGGCTCAACCCGCAAACCGTTGTGGTGGCCACGGAAGAGCCCGGCTATCCCGGCGTCTGGCAGGCGGTGAAACGCCTTTGCCCAGAGGCCGAAAAGCTGTGGGAGATCCCGGCCACCGAAAAGCAGATCTTGACAGTTATCCTCGAGCGCAAGCTGGCTGCTGAGCTGCTGGGTAGCCGCCTCACCCTGGAGCAGTGGCAGCAGGCTCTGGAGATCCGCCGCCGCACCGGATCTAGCCTGGGGCAGGTGCTGACCCGGCTGAGCTACCTCTCCACCCCGGAGTATCTCAGCATTCTGGCCCATTTGCTGGGCTACCCTTCCGTCTCGGAGCTGATGGGAACAGGGCTGCTCTACCGGGACGAGAGCCTGAGCCGCCAGTTCGATCCGGAGCTGATGATGCACCACCTCTTCTACCCCCTGAGCTGGACGGACGAGCACACCCTCACCGTGATGGTCAACGACCCCCTGGACTGGGCGGTGGACGAGCTGCTCTACAGTTGGCGGCCAGGGTTGCGGATAGAAAAGGTGCTGGGCACCGAGCAGGATATCACCCAGCTCCTCAGCCAAGATCAGGGATCCCGCTTTAGCCAAGAGGCGGTGTACAAGCTGCTGGCCCGCCTGCCGGAGGAATCGGCCTCGCGGGTGTTTACCCCCTCGCAAATTGCCGTCGGCTATGGCCTGCTGCTGCTGCTGCTGTGGAGCTTGGCCAGCGCCCCCTGGACAACCCTGACGATCTTGGTACTTTTGATTAACCTCTTTTACATTGCTTCGATTCTCTTCAAACTGCTGCTTAGCTTGGTGGGATCCGCCGATCGCTTCCACCAGATTACCGACGAAGAAGTGGCCGCCCTCGATGACCGCAGCTTGCCCATCTACACCATCCTGGTGCCGGTCTACAAAGAGCCGGAGGTGATGCCGATTCTCATCAACTCCCTCTCCAAGCTGGACTACCCCCACGAGCGCTTGGACGTGCTGATCCTGTTGGAAGAAAACGACCAGGCCACCATCGAGGCCGCCCGCGCCGCCAAGCCGCCCCGCTACGTGCGCCTGTTGATCGTGCCGGATAGCAAGCCCAAGACCAAGCCCAAAGCCTGCAACTACGGCCTGGCCTTTGCCCGCGGCGAATACCTCACCATCTACGATGCCGAAGACATCCCCGATCCGGATCAACTGAAAAAAGCCATCATTGCCTTCAAAAAAGGGGATCCCAGCTTGGTCTGCGTTCAAGCGGCCCTCAACTATTTTAACCGCAACGAGAACTTTCTTACCCGCATGTTTACTCTGGAGTATTCCTATTGGTTTGATTACCTGCTGCCGGGCCTGGAAACCTTGAAAATGCCCATTCCTCTGGGGGGCACCAGCAACCACTTCCGCACCGACCGCCTGCGGGAATTGCAGGGATGGGATCCCTTTAACGTCACCGAAGATGCTGATCTGGGCATTCGCGCCAGCCAGCACGGCTATACGGTGGGGGTGATCAACTCCACCACCTACGAAGAGGCCAACTGCGCCCTCAAAAACTGGATCCGGCAGCGCTCCCGCTGGATCAAAGGCTATATGCAGACCTGGCTGGTGCACAACCGCAACCCGCTGCGCTCTTTGCGCAAGCTGGGCCTCAAGAACTGGCTGGCCTACCAATTTTTTATCGGCGGCAGCTTCTTCACCTTCCTCACCAGCCCCATCATGTGGCTGCTGTTTTTCTACTGGCTGCTCACCCGCGCCCATTGGCTGCAAAACATCTTTCCCAGTTGGCTAATTTACTTGGGCTTGTTTAACCTCTTGGTGGGCAATGCCATTGGGATCTACTTGAACTTGGTGGCCGTTTTTCGGCGGGGCTACTACGACTTGGCCTTCTATGCTCTTCTCAACCCCATTTACTGGCAACTGCACTCCATTGCAGCCTACATGGCCCTGTGGCAGCTTTTTACCAAGCCCTTCTACTGGGAAAAAACCATCCATGGCTTGAGCAAATTCACCCACGCCAAAGTGCAGGAAGCCAGCCACAAACCCGCCTAGGCAGCCCCCTTCATCCCTACAGCAGGCGGTACCTCCTTCCCCTCTTCCAAGAGGGAGAGGGGCTAGGGGCGAGGGAAGCGCTAGAAGCCGTAGTCAGAATCGACGACGACAGCACAGCCGCGTGGGTGGCGGCAGCCGGCCATGATCACCTGGACGGCGAAGCTGCCCTCATAGGGAGCCTGGACGATGGGGAAATCGTCCAAGAGCGTATCTTCGGCTACCCACCGACCGTTGCGATCGTAAAGCACCAGATCCACGTCGTGGCAGTCGAGGTCGCACTCGGCCCAGATGTTCTCGCCTGGGTAGAAATAACCATTAACCCAGGTCGATTGCCCGTTCAGTAACCACAAGCTCCTTTGGGCCCACGCTTCACCACCACCCAGGATTGCAGCTGCGCCGATCATGCCCGCTGCCAGCCAACCCCGCAGAGCAACCATCGGATTTTCCTCCTTCCATGAAGTTTTCTTTGCCGCAACAGGGATCCCTGCCCTACCTACACGCTAGCATTAACGTTTTCGCTCCCTGGCTGATTGCGATCACAGCCGGCATCTTCCTTACAAGTTGCAAAAAAGAGTTACAAAAAGGGATCCCAACTTGCGCAGGGATCCCTGAATTTCGATCAGAATGAGACTGAGAAAACCTGCCCAAAGCCCTTGATTGTTCTCACTGGGGCAGCACCAGTTCTCCGCGGCGCCCCAGGGGATCGGTGAGGACGCCGCCGGTGGGGCCCTTGATCTGAAGGGTGCAGCGGCTGCTGGAGACTTCAATGAGGGTGTAGTTGGGCACCGCCAGCTCCAAAAAGCGCAGGTTGCCGGTTGTGACGCCAGGGATCCCGCTCACTTCTGGATTGGCAGGGTTCACAGGGGCGAGAAAGCCATTCACAATCCGGTAGTAGAGGCGGCTGGCGTTGGGGATCCCCAGTTGGCTGCCCAACTCGTCAATGCTCAAGGCGGTCACGCTGCGTCCGGTGGGGCCAGTCCACACCTCCCAGATGGGGTTGCTGCTGCCGGGGTTGACCTGGCCGATAAAGCCGGCGTGGTTGTTGCCGGTTAGGAACACCACGTTGCGGATGTTGTTGCGCTCAATAAAGTCGATCACCTCCTGCCGCTCCAGCCAGTAGCCCTCCCAGACGTCGTTGGAGCGGAAATAGGTCACCGTGATGGGAAACTCGCTGACGATGAACTTGTAGGTGGCGGTGGAGCTGCGCAGGCCGTTGAACAACCACTGCTTTTGGGGTTCTCCCAAAAGAATGCGCGGCGTGCGGCGCAGCAGGTTAAACAGCGCCTCTTCCGATCCCGGCGGGCCGAAGAACAGGGTCTCCTGCTGGGGCGTGAGGCGGATGCCGGCCAGTTCCAAAAAGCGCTGGCGGGTCAAGCCAGGGGGCAAAATGGGCAGGATCGGGGTCACAGCAGCCAAGTCGCGGTACTGGCGCAGGTCGAGGATAAAGACTTCAGCGTTGGCACCGTAGCGGAAGCTGCGAAACACCCGATCCCGGCTATCTACCCCCGGTACATCCGTCAAGGTGGGGGTGATGGGGTTGTACTCAAAAAAGGCCTGGTAGCCCAGCACCCTAAAATCTTCCACGTCGCGGGTTTGCCCGGTGGTGTCGTTGAGCTGGACGGCGCGGCCGCCGCGGGCCTTCTGGCCGCTGTAGTTGTCAATCACCTCGTGGTCATCCCAGTTAACGACAAAGGAAGTGCGACTGAACAACTGCGGGAACTCCGGCCCGGCATACTGGGGATCCCGCTGATCCCGATAGAGGCTGCGGTAAAACTCCAGCGTCGGTACCGGATCCAGCCCCAGCCAGAAGCGATCCGCATAAACGGTGTCGCCGTTGAAGGCGATGAAATCAATATCGCCGCGGTTAACCTCGGCCAACAGGGCCGCCCCAATGGGGAAAGGAGGCTCATTGGCGCAGCTAATGTGCAAGAAGCGGATGGGCCGCCCATCGCCCGGAGCCGGCAGGGTGCGGAACTGGCCCACAGGGCTGGTAAACCCCTCACTGACAAAGCGGTAGAAATAGCGCTGCGCCGGCCTCAGGCCGGTAACAACGGCGCGGGCAATGTAGTCGCCCGGCTCGGTGCGGTAGTTGCGACCGGCCACGCGGCGGGCAGTCAGCGCAACCTGCTGCAGAATGGGGTTGAACTCGGCATTTTCCGCCACCTGCAGCGTCACAGGCACCGTATCCACGCTGCTGGCCGGCACCACCCGCGTGGAAAGCACCGCCCCCTCAGAGGTGGGATCCCCGGCAAACACCCCCTGGGGAAATCCTGGCTCTCCCAGCGGCGGTATAGAAGAACTGGAGGTGCCCCCACAGGCGGCCAGGGCGGCTGCCCCACCGCCAAACATCAGCAACTGCAGGAAAAAGCGACGGGAACGCAGGGAACTCATACAGCTAACCTCAGCGACGCCGGCAAATGTAAAGGGATCCGCAACAATGGCCAATTGCCCCTAGTCAAGCACTTCTGCGCCCAAACTGAGGTTGTGGGCCGGTGAAAACTGGGTTAGCTTCTGTTTAAGAACGCCAGACCTGAGGCTTGGGTTCTCCGCGGCCTTTTCATAGCCCTTCCTGCGAAGGCTAAAATTCCATTAAGGTTTTTTGCTTTTTGGCTTTGTTTTCGGTTTTGCGTTCTAGAACCTCTTGTTGACCCAAGGAGGGATCGTCGTGGCTACGGAGACTCTGGTTAAGCCTTCTGTAACCCCGAAGCATATGCCCATGTACCGGGTGTTGCTGCACAACGACGATGTCAACACCATGGAGTACGTGGTGCAGGTGCTGGTGAAGGTCATTCCATCGATGATGCCGCCGCAAGCCACCGAGATCATGTTGGAAGCCCACAACAACGGCGTTGCTGTGGTCATCGTGGTGCCGCGGGAGCACGCGGAGTTTTACTGCGAGCAGTTGCGCCGGCACGGCCTCACCAGCTCGATCGAGCCGGAACGCTAGTTAGGAGCGGTTTGGGTGGGCCTGCCGACTGCTGAGCTGATTGGCAAACTCAAGGCCTTTCCCTTGCCGCTGCGGCTGTTGCTGTTTTTGGGGATCCCCCTTTTGGCCTGGCTACCGTGGGTCGGCCTGGGGGGATTTTTCTTTGGCCGAGAGTACCTCTGGCTGCCGCTGTATGTCCTCCTGCTCCTTTGGCTGGGGCTGTGGGGATCTGGGTTTGCCGCCTATGGCCTGGACAAGAGTTGGGCCTGCCGAGCTGGGATCCTCTGGGGCCTGGGGATGGGTGTGGGCGGGCTTTTTCTGCTCTTTGGCCTGGAGGGGGCCCTGGGCTGGCTGAGCTGGCGGCCGGTGGAAGGGGGATCCCTGCTGGGCTATGGCTTGCTGGGGCTAGGGGTGGGCCTGGCGGTGGCTCTAGCAGAAGAGCTGTTGTTCCGCGGCTGGCTGCTGCAGGAGATGGCCTTGGACTACGGCTGGACAAGCGCTCTGTGGGGATCCAGCCTTCTCTTTGCTTTGGCCCACTTTTTGAAGCCGCCAGCAGAGATCCTCGCCACCTGGCCCCAGTTTCCGGGGCTGTGGCTGATGGGCCTGCTGCTGGCCCAGGCAAAGGTGTGGAACCAAAACAAGCTAGGACTCAGCCTGGGGCTGCACGCCGGCTGGGTGTGGGGCATCACCTGGGTTAACAACTTGGCTTGGATCGAGTACACCGGCAGGGCGCCAGAGTGGCTCACCGGCATCGGCGGTAACCCCCTAGCCGGGCTGATGGGCCTGCTCTTCCTGGGCGGCACCTTCCTTCTCCTTAAGGGGCTGTCTCAGGCTCGCTGGCTGCTGGCTGGGGAAGGCCCATAGGACTCTCCCCCCAAGGGCCGCTCTCATAGTAGGCGGCCAGCTTCTCCTGGTCGGGCTGAGTGAGCAAGCTCACCCCCACCAGCACCGCCGTGCCGACAACCACCGCCGGGATCACCGGCAGCCAGCCCCCCGTCCAGGCTTGGGGCAACAGGCCCGCCAGCCAGCCCAAGGTGAGACCGCTGGAAACCAAAGCTCCGGCTACGGCCCCGGCGCGGGTAGCCCGCTTCCAGTACAGGCCGGCAATCAAGAGGGGAAAGAGCATGGCGTTGCCCTGAAAGCTCCAGGTGGCAATCTGGGTAATGAGCCCCGGTGGCCTGACGGCAATGGCAAAGGAGACCAACCCAATCCCCAACACCACCCAGCGGCCCAACAGCTCCTCCTGGTGCGGAGAAAGCTGGCGCTTGAGCAAGGTAACCACCAGATCCCGGGTAACCAGGGAGCTGGCTGTTAGCAGTTGCGAGTCCGCCGTAGACATCAAAGCCGCCAGCGCCGCTGTAATCACCACTGCTGCCACGCCGCTGGGCAGGGTCTGCAACATCAGCGGCATGATCTGATCCGGCTGCTGCAGGTCAGGAAAAGCCAGCCGACCCCAGACGCCAATGAGGGCTGCTGGGAAGAACACCAGTAGAATCAGCAGCGGCCAGACCACCATCAGGGTCTGAAAGGGACGGGCACTTTTGGCCATGTAGAAGCGCTGAAAAAATTGGGGAAAAAGGGGCGTGGCCATCAAAAACAGCAGTTGGTTGCCAAGCAGGGTCTGCCAGCTCCAGCGCCCCTGGGGGCCGGGCAAGCTCAGCCAGGGATCCAACTGGCTGCCGGCCTCTTGGCCCCAACTCAAGGCCACGGCCACAAAGGCCACTCCCATCCCCACAACCAAGATGATCCCCTGCACCACGTCCGTCCAGACCACCGCCTGGGAGCCGCCGAAGAGGACATAGCCCAGGATGACCAGCGCCACCCCCACCGCCAGGGGCCAGTAGGGGATCCCTTCCCCCAAAACGGCGGCCAGGGTGCGCGCCCCGCCGATGATCTGGATGCTGATGTAGGGGGCGGTAAACGTCAGGGCGCTTAGGCAATAGAGCAGGGCCAGGAGAGGGCTGTTGAAGCGGTGGCCAAAAAACTCCGAGGGGGTGATGAACCCAAAGTGGCGGGCCGCCAGCCACACCCGGTAGCCCACCCAAAAAAACAGCCCTGAGATCAGCGCCGTGGTGACCCCCACGGCCAAAAAAATCCCCAGGCCGTGGGTGTAGGCATCCGCCGGCACCCCGAGGAAGGTAAAGGCGCTGAGCAGCGTCGCCAGCGTGGTCAAGGTCAAGGCCAGGGATCCCAGCCCCCGCCCTGCCAGGAAATAGCTGACCGGATCCTGGCCGCTGCGGCGGTAGCTCCACCAACCAATGGCCGCCAGCAGCAGCAAGTACACCCCCACCACACCCAAACTCAAAACCGTGTCACTCATCTCCAGCCCTGGGCCAGCAAGTTCGCACAAAGTAGAAGTTCAGGGGCACCAACAGCAGCACCGCCAACCCTGCTCCCCAGTACCAAGCCGGGATCCCCCATAACTGCGGCTGGGCCGAGCGGGATCCCACCCAGGTCAACAGCCACAGCAGCGGATAGATCCCCCACACCCAAGCCTGGCGTCCTTGTCCAAACCGCAATGGCCTTGCCGCCTGAGAACCACCAGCAGGATCCAATCCTGCCATTTGCCTATCTCCTGCTTTTTTGCTGACCATTACTTAAGGTACTACAGCCACTGTTGGGGGGAGCTGAACTTGTCTTTCTCCATTTCCGATCCTGCCGGCAAAAGGGAAGCTGGGGGCGAACGAGAGCGGCCCTACTGGCTGGCTTGGGCGCGGATTAGAGGGATCGGCCCCCATCGCCTCAAGCGGCTGGCAGAGTTCTTTGGATCCTTGGAACGGGCCTGGCAGGCGGATGTTCCGGCCCTGCTGCAGGTAGAGGGCATTGGCCCCACCCTGGCAGAAACGATTGCCTCTGCCCGTCCTGGCCTCGACCCTGGGGAGATCCTGGAGCAAACCCAGAAGCCCGGGATCCCCTTCCTAACCCCTGCGGATCCCGGCTATCCGCCCTTGTTGTGGGAGCTGCCGGATCCACCGCCCCTTCTCTACGTCTTAGGCGAGTGCCCCGACTGGCAGCAGCCGGCCATCGCTATTGTCGGCACCCGCGCCCCCACCTCCTACGGTCAGCAGTGGACCCAGAAAGTCAGCGCCGCCCTGGCGGAAGCCGGCTGTGTGGTGGTGTCGGGACTGGCCACCGGGATCGACAGCATTGCCCACCAGGCCTGCCTGGAGGCAGGCGGCAAGACGGTGGCCGTGGTGGGAACTGGGGTGGATCAGGTTTACCCCGCCCACCATCGCGCTCTCTACCGGCGCATCCTGGAACAAGGGGCCGTCCTCAGCGAATATCCCCCCGGCACGCCGCCGGCCAAGGAGCACTTTCCCCAGCGCAACCGCATTATCGCCGGCCTCTGCCGCGCCACCCTGGTGATGGAGGCCCCAGAGCGCTCAGGGGCGCTGATTACCGCCCACCTGGCCAACCAATACGGGCGGGAGGTGTATGCCCTGCCGGGGAATATCGACACGGCAGCGGCCCGCGGCTGTCTGCACCTCATCCGCAGTGGTGCAGCGATGATCCTGGGGATCGAGGAGCTGCTCCAAGAGCTGGGCTTAGTTCAGGGATCCCCTCTCCCAGACCAACCCTTGTCCGCCGGCCCCAGGGATCCGCAGCAGCAGCTTCTCTGGCAGCTCCTGGGCAACGACATCCTCAGCCTCGATGCCCTGGCTCAGGCCACCCAGATGGACATTGCCACCCTCTCCAGCACCCTGCTGCTTATGGAACTGGAGGGCTGGCTGGTGCAACTGCCGGGGATGCGCTACCAGCGGGCTCGCTGAGGTTGGATCCCTGCACCGCTTCCCCGATGGGAGCCCGGCATGTGGGATCCTCGTGGCGAGGGTTGTTGACATGGGTGCTGACGGGGTAGGCGGCCATGGCCTCTGCCGGGTAGGGGCGAAGCAAGGGCAGGAGCCGCGCCGGATCCCGCACCTGCGGATCCAGCCAGAGGTCGTAATCGTCTTCTAGCAAAATGGCCGGCATCCGCTCGTGGAAAAGCCCCATTAGCCGATTGGCTGGCGTGTTGAGGATGGCGCAAGTTTCTCTCTCCACCCCTTGTGGGCTGCGCCAGCGCTCCCAAATGCCGGCAAAGGCAAACACCGGTCGATCCAGCAGGTAAAACCAGTAGGGCTGTCGCTTGGCCGTGCCCTGGTCGGCCCACTCGTAGAAGCCATCTGCCGGGATCAGGCAGCGGCGGCGGCAAAAGGCCTGGCGGAAAGAGGGTTTCTCGGCCACGGTCTCGGCGCGGGCATTGATCCACCCGGCCTTGGGAGTGCGGCTCCAACTGGGGATCAAGCCCCAGCGGAACTGAGTGGCCTGGCGCTGAAGGGATCCCGCCACCACCGCCAGCACTGGCTGAGCAGGGGCAATGTTGTAGCGGGGCTGGAGCGCCGCCACTGCCCCCCTCTCGAGTTGAAAATGCTGCTGCAGCCGTTCGGGAGCAACCGCCAGGCTAAACCGTCCGCACATCCGGGATCCCTCAAACCTGGGTGGAAATGCCCAGCAACTGCAGGATCCCCCGCAGCGGGATCTCCACCCACAAGGACTCCGTCCCGCTGACGTGAACAGGGCGGTGGTTGAGCTCGTAGCCCAGCTCGTAGATGGCCTTCTCCAGCAGATAGGCCTCTAGCAGCACTTCCAGCTCCTGCGGGCTGCGGGGCAGAAAAGCCCCTTGGGAAGCCACCTGGAGATACTCGGCCAAGAAAGCAGCACAAACCCAGCGGTGCCAAAACTGGGCCCAGCGCATCATGTCGGGGCACTTGTCCCCGCAGACCAGGCCGCTTTCCAGTTGCTGGCGCAAGCCGGTGTGAACGGCGTAGTGGAAAGAGCGCAGCATCCCTGCCACATCCCGCAGGGGGCAGCGTTTGAGGCGGCGTTCTCCCAGGGAGCGGGCCGGCTCCCCTTCAAAGTCGATGATGACAAAGTCCTTGCCGGTAAACAGCACCTGGCCCAAGTGGTAATCCCCATGGCAGCGAGTGCGCAAAGCCGTGATCTTCCGCTCCAGGATGAGGCGGAAGCGGCTCATGATCTCCCCTTCTTGGTCGCGAACAGCCCGGGCCAACTTGGCCTCCACCTCCGGCAGCTTGGGGATCTGCTTGTTCAGCAGCGGAAACACCTGCCCCACCAAATTGCGCATGGATTGATAGATGGAGCGCTGGTAAAGACTGGAGAAGGGCTCGGGGGCAAAGTCTTTATTTTCCGTCTCAGCAGCCAGAGCAAGGTGCAGCTCGGCGGTGCGCTTGGCCAAGATCCGCACCGACTCCAGGTAGCTGCCAATGGTGGCGTAGGCCAGCTCCGGCAGGGGAAGTTGTGCAAGTTCCAGGAAGGATCCCTGCGGAACGGGCACGGGATCCACCTCTAGGTAGTGAACCAGCACCGTCTCGAAAAACTGCCCCAGGCTGTCCAGCGTGTAGTGCCAGGCATCCCCCTCGTTGGGGATGTACTCCTGCAAAATGGCCAACGTGATGGGCTGATCGCTGGGATCAAAGCCCCGCGCCCCACGGCGGCGGCGATATTCCAGGGATCCCAACAGCCGCGGCACCCGCACCTGGGGATGGTGCTCCAGCAGGTAGCGGCCGATCTCTAGCTCTGGATTCACCCCCTCGGCCACCTTGCGATAGAACTTGAGGATGTACTGATTGCCGTAGACCACCGAGGTGTTGCTCTGCTCCGCCTTGAGGATGCGGGGTTCAAGGCCGAGGTCGTACTCAAAGGGAGCAAAGGTGGTGGCCCACAGCTCCCCTGAGGAGTGGCGCAGGCGGCCCTGCTGGGCGATGATCTGCAGCGGCAACGACAAAAAGGTTTTATCGGCCAGCGCGTCGAAAAGCACGCCCGGCGGATCCCCGGCCACCTGCACAGGGAGGATGACTGCCTGGGGTGTCTCTACGCGCAGGTGCAGGGCCGCCTCTTGGGTGGTGTAGCCCACGGGGAGAGAGTAGAGTTCTGCTTCCCCCTCGGTAAACTCGACTTGCAAGAGCAAAATCTGGCCCCGAAAGGGGGGATCCCCTTCCCGATTACAAGGAATGGCATCCAAGATCTGGGCCGACTGAATTTGGCGGGCTTTGGAGCCGAACCAACGGCAGCGGTAGAGGTAGTCGCCCAAGACCGCCTCCAGCCGCTCTTGGCTTTCCCCTTGAAAGAGGCTTTCCCACGTGGGGGCGATCAGGGTGGGCAGGCGATCCGGCTCTTCCGGTTTGCTGTGACTGGGGTGGATCCGCTCCGTTGGTCGCTGTGGCTCGAGGGAAAACCAGTAGAAGGAGTGGGGGCCCAGGGTCAGGAAATAGGGCAGTTGACCGATGGGAGGAAACGGCGTGCGCCCGAAGATCTCTACCGGGATCAGCCCCTCCCAGTGGGCTAAGTCCAGCTCCACAAACTGCGCGTAGCGGGAGAGGTTGGCCACCACCAGGATGCGCTCGTCGCCGTAGGCTCGCATAAAGGCCAGCACCTTGCGGTTTTCCGGGTGCAGCAGCTCAAAAGAGCCGCGGCCAAAAGCTTGGAAGCGCTTGCGCACCGCAATCATCCGTTTCATCGTCCACCACAGGGAATAGGGGTTGTTCCGCTGCGCTTCCACGTTGACGGTTTCGTAGTGGTACTCGGCATCGATGACGATGGGCAGGTAGAGCTTCTGCGGGTTGGCGCGAGAAAAGCCGGCGTTGCGGTCGGCGCTCCACTGCATCGGCGTGCGCACGCTGTTGCGATCCCCCAGGTAGATGTTGTCCCCCATGCCGATTTCGTCGCCGTAGTAGATCACCGGCGTGCCGGGCAGAGAAAACAGCAGGCTGTTCATCAGCTCGATGCGGCGGCGGCTGTTGCCCAGCAGCGGGGCCAGGCGGCGACGGATGCCCAGGTTGACCCGCGCGTTGGGATCCTTGGCGTAGACCTGGTACATGTAGTCCCGCTCTTCGTCGGTGACCATCTCCAGGGTGAGCTCGTCGTGGTTGCGCAAGAAAATAGCCCACTGGCAGGTTTCGGGGATGGGGGGAGTCTGCTGCAGGATGTCGATGATGGGGAAGCGATCCTCCATCTGGATGGCCATAAAGAGCCGTGGCATCAGGGGGAAGTGGAAGTCCATGTGGCACTCATCTCCGTCGCCGAAGTAGGCCACAGCATCTTCCGGCCACTGGTTGGCCTCCGCCAGCAGCATACGGTTGGGATATCTTTCGTCAATGTATTTGCGTAGGGCCTTGAGGAAGGCGTGGGTTTCCGGCAGGTTCTCGCAGTTGGTGCCCTCCCGCTCGTACAGATAGGGCACCGCGTCCAACCGCAGGCCGTCCACCCCCATGCTCAGCCAAAAGTCCACCACCTCGAAGATGGCCTTCTGCACGGCAGGGTTGTCGTAGTTGAGATCCGGCTGGTGGGAGTAGAAGCGATGCCAGTAGTAGGCCTTGGCCACCGGATCCCAGGCCCAGTTGGAAGTTTCAAAGTCTTGAAAGATGATGCGGGCCTCTTTGTACTTTTCGGGGGTATCGCTCCAAACGTAGAAATCCCGCTCAGGCGTGCCGGGGGCGGCGCGCCGAGCCCGCTGAAACCAGGGATGCTGATCGGAGGTGTGGTTGAGGATCAGCTCGATGATGACGCGGATCCCGCGTTGGTGGGCGGCATCTAGAAAGATTTTAAAGTCCTCTAGGGTGCCCAGGGTGGGGTTAACGTTGGTAAAATCAGAAACATCATAGCCATCATCCCGCAGGGGGGATGGGAAAAAGGGCAACAGCCAGATGGCCGTGATGCCGAGATCTTGCAGGTAGTCCAGCTTTTCCGTCAGGCCCTGGAAGTCGCCCACGCCATCGCCATCGCTATCGGCAAAGGCCCGCACCGGCACTTCGTAGATCACCGCGTCTTTGTACCAGAGAGGGCTGGGGGCCAAGCTGGAGCCAACAGAGCGAAGAGGAGTTCGGGTCATCATAGGGCGGCAACCAAAACCGAGGGGTCAACGTAAGGCGCGGGATTCCCCACCCGGGTGGGGAGGGATAGCGCCTCCTGACTGATTCTGGATATATCGCT
>NZ_JANSIZ010000039.1:0-28444 GCF_047462315.1 Synechococcus sp. H60.2
CCTGTGGGTTTGCGATACCGCGGGACAGGGGAACGGTGATGGTTTTCTACAACGTTGCTACTAATCAGCAACCGGGGTTGGGAACCAGCCTCGTGAGTCTTGGATGCTTCAGCTCTACTTCAGAGACCCGGTACACGGGATCCATGAAGCAACTGGGGCAGAAGAAGAGACAAAAGCTCTGCTGTCAAGCGGGTGAGGAAACGCCACCCGCCTACGCGGTGGGGTAGTTCATTTCTGAGGTGTTGGGCCTTGTGGGGTGGGGCGATGCGCTTGGCCAGAACCGCTAAGGTAGGAATCCCGTTGACGAAGAGATACTGGCCTGCCCTGCTCCCCCTAGGCCGAAACCACCCGTGTCCGGCTCTGGGTAGCCGCGAGCACTATGGGTAATACACTCCTCCTGGCTTTTTTGCTTCTCCTCTCAGGGGCCTGCTCCGGGGCGGAAACCGCCATCACGGCCATGGACAACTTGCGCTTGGAGTCCCTGATCGAAGAACAAGGGGATCCACAAGGCCTCTATCGGCTGGCGCAACAACAGCGATCCCGGCTGATCACCACCTTGCTGCTGGTGAACAACTTCGTCAACATTGGCATCGCCGCCCTGGCCACCACCATCTCTATTGAGCTACTGGGATCCCAGTTTGGAGCTTTGGCCGCCACCGTGCCCACCACGATCCTGGTGCTCCTGTTTGGAGAAGTAGCCCCAAAGTCCCTGGCGGTGAGCCATCCGCTGGCAGTGTTCCGCTGGGTGGTGCGGCCTGTCCATATCCTCTCGGTGCTGCTGCGCCCTTTTACCGACGCCTTTGAATGGATTGTCAGCAGACTCTTTAACCTGTTGGAGCTCTCGCCGCTGACGGCCACCGCTTCCCTCAAGGATTTGGAGCTGCTGATCGACGTGCTGGGGCAGCGGGGGCTGCTGGATTGGCAAAAGCGGCGCCTGTTCCGAGGCGCCTTGGCTTTGGATTTGCTCCAGGCGGGAGATGTGGCCAAACCTAGGGTAAAAATGGAGACCATCTCCCACGATAAAACCCTGCAGGATGTGGTGAAGCTCTGCCTGGAAACAGGCTACTCCCGCATCCCTGTGCAAGGAGAATCCAAAGACGAGATCGTCGGCGTCATTCACCTCAAGCAGGCTCTGCGCTACCTGGAGCAAAAGGGCAACGCCGAGGTCACCAAGGCCATGTCTCCGCCTTTTTTTGTGCCCGATACCAAGCGTGTCAGCCTGCTGCTCAAGGAAATGCTACGCTCCCGCCAACACCTGGGGATCGTGGTGGATGAGTTTGGCGGCACCACCGGCTTGATCACGCTGGAGGACATTTTGGAAGAGCTGGTGGGAGATATCTACGACGAAAGCGATCTCTCCCCCCTGCTGCTGCAGCGACAACGACGACAGCGCCCCTCCTCCCCTGGCTCCCCTTGAGGGAGGCTGCTAGCCGGCTTCTGCAGAGTCTTGGTTGGCTTCGGGGGAGGGGCCCGGATCGGCGGGGTAACGGGCAACAAAAAAGATCCAGAAGCTGTGGATCCCTACGCCCAGACCCCACCCGCCCAATAGAGGCAGCAGCCACGGCCAATCGGCTCGGTACAACTGCTGGAAAAACACCAGTCCCGAGGCACTGCAGAGAAAAACCGCCAGATGGGCCGCGTAGGTGTAGCGGTCATCCAGCTTGCGAAACTCAGGATCCCGACGGGAGGGCTTGCGGGGCCAGCGAGGTGGCATGGCAAAACTGGGCAGTTAAAACCTTCTTTACTGTAGAACAACCCTGGACAGGGATCCCTGCGGCTCGGGGCCTAACCCCAGTGGGTTGCCCGGCGTCTGCTTTCCAAGTTTAGGAGGTTGGGTGGGGCCGCTCCCGCCAGCGGCAACTGGGGGGATCCGTTTCGCCGGGCTGGGTGGCAAACTCCAGCGGCCCGTTTTCGGTGTATAGGTGCAGGTCGAACCAGAAGGTGGATCCCTGTTCCAGCTTGCTTTCTAGGCAGATGCGGGTGTGGTGTTTCTCGAGGATGTTGCGCACAATGGCCAGGCCCAGGCCGGTGCCCTCCAAAGTGTGGACGCGGTTCTCGACGCGGAAAAAGCGGTCGAAGATCCGCTCTTGATCCTCGGGCGCAATGCCAATGCCCGTATCGGCCACCGCCACCCGCACCGCCTGCGGGGATCCATCCGCCTGCACCACCAGGTGGGCATGCACCGTCACCAGACCTCCCGACGGCGTGAACTTGAGAGCGTTGCCCAAAAGATTGGTCATCACCTGCAGCAGCAGATCGTAGTTGCCCCACACCAGGGGCAGATCCGGATCGACAAACTTGCGCAACTGGATCCCTTTGTCGCGGGCTTGCAGGTGGTGGGTGCGCAGGGTCTGCTCGATCACCGCCGCGATATCGACGGCCTCGAAGTGGTACTGCTTGCCCGACTCCAGACGCGACAAATCCAACACATCGTTGACCAAGCGGGTGAGGCGATCGGTTTCGCGGTTGGCAATTTCCAGATAGTCCAGCCGCTCCTCTGGCGACATCTGCTCGCCGTACTCGTAGAGGGTCTCGATAAAAGACTTAATACTAAAGAGGGGGGTACGCAGCTCGTGGCTGATGTTGCTGATGAACTGGGCCTTGGCCTCGTTGAGCTCCACCTCGCGGGTGATGTCCTGTACCGTCATTACAATCCCCTTGAGGTTTTGCCGCCGCGGGTCGGATACCGGCGACAGCAGGATGCGAACGACGCGCTTGATGGGGCCGCTGAGGTTGACGCGAATTTCCTCTGCCTCTTGATCCCCGCGGGCAATTTGCATCAGGGGGCGGGCCAACTGCTGCCGCAGATCCTCCGGCAACAGCTCCGGCAAAGGCTTGCCCAAGACGGGATCCCCTTCCCAGCCGAACATGCGAGAGGCCGCCGGGTTGAGCAGCAGCACCCGAAACTCGGCATCCAACAAAATGGCGGCATCGACGATAGAGAAAACCAACGTCTCCAACTTGGCTTTGGCGGCGGCCAGTTCTTCGATGTTCTGCTCTTCGTAGCTCTGCAGCCGCTCCGCCATCTCGTTAAAGCTGTCGATGAGCTGGGCCAGCTCTCCCCCAAAGGGCAGGTCGATGCGCTGCTTGAAGTTGCCCTTGGTGATCTCCTGGACGCCCTTGACCAGTTCTTTGATGGGGTAGGTGATGGTAAGGGCATTGACCACGGATCCCAGGATGGCCAGAACCCACACTGCCAAAAACACCCCAATCGAGACCTCCCGCGCCAGTTGCGTGGAGCGCACGAGGGCGGGGTTGGGGTTGATGCCGAGGCCAAGGGTGCCCAAAAAGCGGCCCTGATGATAGATGCCGACAAAAATGTCCGTCACCCGCCCGGCGGGGGTGAGGTGGGTGCGCACCAGCGGCTGGCCCTCGGCAGGCGGGCGGTTGTCCGGCAGTTGGATGCGGCGGGTAAGGCTGAGGGAGGTTTTCACCTCCTGGTTGGAAAACGGGATCCCGTAGTAGATGTTCCCTTCCGGGTCGGCGTAGAGCAAATAGCGGATGCTGCTGGTGCTCTCAAAATATTGCCGCGACAGTTGGGCCACTTCGCCGATGCGATCTTCGGCAATCAGGGGAGCGACATTGGCTGCCAACAGCAATCCCAGATCCCGGCCAAAGCGGGCCTCGTTGAAGCGGGCATCCTGCTGCACAGTGCTGATGGCCCAGAAGGTGAAGCTGCTCACCACCAGCGAGACCACCAGCGTGGCCACAAAGAGCAACTGGGTCTCCAGGCGCAGCTTGTGTTTCCAGCGCGCCCACCAGCGCCGCAGGGATCCCCAAAAGCCCCCTCCCCTTGTCGGCTCCGCAGTCTCCCCAGGTGAGGGCTCTGGAGGGGAAGAAGCTGACTCAGGTGATTGGACGTTGACAAGGGGCTCGACAGTGCTGACAGGAGACATGAACCCGACGTAACAACCCTGGAGAACGCTGTCGCCACCATTTTGACATGGCTGCCGCCAGGGTTAAGAAAGGGTTAGATTTTCTGAAAAGATTGTTACAACAGAAGGGACACGCCTAGATCCAACTAGGGATCCTAAAGGCGCAAAAGGAAATGCTTCTAGAGGGGTTGCAGGCCTAGCTTCTCAAGCAAAGCCGCATCGGCGGCCGAGCCTGGGTTAGGCGTGGTCAACAACTTTTCGCCGGTGAAGATGGAATTGGCGCCTGCTAAGAAGCACAGCGCCTGGTCGCTCTCGGACAGGTTTTTCCGCCCTGCCGAGAGCCGGATCTGGGCTCTGGGCAGCAGCAGCCGAGCCGTGGCGATGGTGCGCACCAGCAGCAGCGGATCGGGAGGGGGAAGCTGGCCCAGGGGCGTGCCAGCCACCGGCACCAGCGCGTTGATGGGTACCGAAGTCGGCGGAGGCGTCAGGTTGGCCAAAACGTGCAGCAGGGCGATGCGGTCTTCGTCGGTCTCCCCAAGGCCGACAATGCCGCCACAGCAGATCTGCAGGCCGGCTGCCCCCACATGGGCCAGAGTCTCCAGGCGATCCTGGTAGGTGCGCGTCGTGATGATGCGGGGGTAGAACTCCGGCGAGGTGTCCAGATTGTGGTTGTAGGCCGTCAGCCCAGCCGCCGCCAACTGCTGCGCCTGAGCAGCCGACACCATCCCCAAAGTGACACAGGCTTCCATCCCCAGCTCGCGCACCGTGCGCACCATCTCCAGCACCCGCTCAAACGCCTCCCCTTCCGGGGCTGACCGCCAAGCAGCGCCCATACATAGCCGGGTGGCACCGGCTTTTTGAGCAGCCATGGCCTGCTCGCGCAGCGAATCCAGGGAGATCAAGGGGTAGGTCTCGATCCCTGTCGAGTAGCGGGCGCTTTGGGGGCAATAGGCGCAGTCTTCCGGGCAGCCGCCCGACTTGATGTTGACAAGGGCGCAGAGTTGAACCCGGTTGGGAGGGTGGTGCTGTCGGTGCACCGCTTGCGCCTCGAACACCAACTGCAGCAGCGGCCGGTGGTAGATTTCGCGAACGTACTCCAGAGCAATGGCCATTCCGGCAATGTGCAAAACTCCCTAAAAGCTTGCCAGCGCTCTTAGGCTTGGTTAGGATGTAAAGTCTGTGCTTTGGGAAGGCGAACCCGTCTCGCTTAGGAACTCAACAATGATAACCCCAGAAGCAGTGGCCAAAGGCCCTATCAGCCAATTTGTTGAGCATCACTTTCGCCACTTTAACGCCGCCGCCCTGGTGGATGCGGCCAAGGGCTACTGTGCTCACCTGGAAAAAGGCGGCAAGATGATGGTGACCTTAGCCGGTGCCATGAGCACGGCAGAGCTGGGGCTTTCCCTGGCTGAGATGATTCGGCAGAACAAGGTGCACGCCATCTCCTGCACCGGCGCCAACCTGGAGGAAGACATCTTCAACCTCATCGCCCACGACTTCTACGAGCGGGTGCCCAACTACCGCGACCTCAGCCCGCAGCAGGAGCAGGAGCTGCTGGAGCGGCACCTGAACCGGGTAACGGATACCTGCATCCCGGAAGAAGAGGCGATGCGGCGCCTGGAAAAAGCTCTGCTGGAAGAGTGGATCGCTGCCGACCAGGCCGGGGAGCGCTACTTCCCGCACGAGTTCATCTACCGCATCCTGCGCAGCGGCCGGCTGGAGCCCTACTACCAGATCAATCCGCGGGATTCCTGGGTTTACGCGGCCATGGAGGCCAACTTGCCCATCTACGTGCCGGGCTGGGAGGACTCCACCACCGGCAACATGTACGCTGCCCACTGCATTACTGGTGAGATCCGCCATGTCCACACTGTCCGCACGGGCATTGAGTACATGATCCACCTGGCGGACTGGTACACACGTACCTCGGCAGAGTGCTCCATCGGCTTCTTCCAGATTGGCGGCGGCATTGCTGGCGATTTTCCCATCTGCGTGGTCCCCATGCTGCACCAAGACCTGGGCCGCAAAGGGATCCCCCTGTGGGGCTATTTCTGCCAGATCAGCGACTCCACCACCAGCTACGGCTCCTACTCGGGGGCAGTCCCCAACGAGAAGATCACCTGGGGCAAGCTGGGGGTTGACACACCTAAGTTCGTCATCGAGTCGGATGCTACCATCGTGGCGCCTTTGATTTTTGCCTGGGTGCTGGGGTGGTAGAATCCCGCTTCAGGATAGACGATCAGCGAGGCTGGGGCTGACCTGAGGTAGGACGGGGCCATTGGGAAAGCAGAATCGCAGCTTCCCAGCGCCTCATGTCCTGGGCAATGCGCAGGGGGGTAAGGCCGTAGCCGTCCGGCTCGTCAATCTCGGAGCCATGCTCCAGCAGCAGCCGCACCACCTCGGGGTTGCCCGACCAAGCGGCAAAATGCAGGGGCAGGCCGCCGGCCCCGAAGCGGGCGTTCACTTCGGCACCTCCCTCGAGCAAAGCCTTGGTCACTTCAGGATTGCCCAGGCGGGCAGCTTGGTGCAGGGGGCTGGCTCCGCCGCGATCTAACCGGTTGGGATCCGCCCCAGCGGCCAGCAAAAGGCGGGTGTTGAGGCCACTTTCGACGAAGAACAGAGCCGTCTTGCCCCGCTCCTCGACGACATTGGCGTCTTTCCCCAGCCAGAGAGCCAGTTGCAGCCGCAGCGGGTTGGCGGTGGCCAGGACTTGCGGATCTTCTGGCAGGGAGTAGCCGTAGAACCCCAGCCCCCCTACCAGCAGGGATCCCAGCCCGACACCCACAGCCCACCACCTACGCTCCATGGCCCTACTCCTCAAAGAACAGGATGGCAATCCCTTGGCTGGGCAGGGCCTGGGCCGAAAGCAGCAACGGGTTGCTGAGGGCAGGTTGCACAGCAGCGGCGGGAAAGAGGCGCAAAAACGCTGCTAAAGGTTGCAGCTCGCATTGGGACGCCTCGGCGGCGGCGGTGCGATACATAGTCGGGATGACCAACTTGGGCTGCAGCACTTCGATGGCTGCCTTGGCCGCCTCGGGATCGTAGTTTTTCGGCCCACCCCCCACCGGCACCAGCAAGAGGTCAGGGCGAGCCAGCAGGATGGACTGTTCCCGGCCAATGGGCTGCAGGGCCCCTCCCAAATGAACAATGTCGATCCCGGCCATGCGCCAGCGCCAGCCCACGTTGAGGCCAAAGCGAGGGCCCCGCGGCATGCGCACCCCCTGCACGCGGATCCCATCGATGACGTAGTCCCCGGGCTGAAACAGCACTTTAGGGTTGCCGGGCACCACGTCCAGGGCCCCTTCGTCCAGGAGGCGGCTGCTGAGCAGCACCAGGTCGGCAGCAACCCTGGGCGCAGGATAGCCAGCCGTGCAGCCCCCTGGCCGAAAGGGGTTGACCAGAAAGCGCTTCCCCTCCCCCTCGAACAAAACGCAACTGTGGTGCAGCCAGGTCAGTTGCAAGCTCTGGGAGGTGAACTCCAGGGATCCTCCTGGGGAAGGGGCCGTTTGAGCACCTCCTCGCTGACCCCCCACGGCAAGGGATCCCAGCAGGCTAGCGCTGGCTTGCAAAAGCTGGCGACGCTTCATGGGGTGGGGATCCCTGACGCAACCACGGCAGCCGCTGGCTGAGGCGCTCCTAAGGCATGGAGCTGCGCCAAGCGCAGGAAGTTGCTCAACAGGCGCTTGCCCTCAGCGGTCAAGATGCTCTCCGGGTGGAACTGCACGCCCTGCACGTGGAGATAGCGGCGGTGGCGCACCCCCATGATAGTGCCATCGCAGGTTTGGGCCGTCACCTCTAGCTCGTCAGGACAGGTGGAAGCCTCGATGACCAAACTGTGGTAGCGGGTGGCCGCAAACGGCTGGCTCAGCCCCTCAAACACCCCCACCCCCTGGTGGTAGATGAGCGAGGTTTTACCGTGCATCAGCTCAGGGGCGGGCACGATGCGCCCCCCGTAGACCTGGCCAATGCACTGGTGCCCCAGGCAGACGCCCAAGATTGGCAGCTCGGATCCCAGCTCCCGAATCAGCTCCAGCGAGATGCCGGCATCCTCAGGCCGCCCTGGCCCCGGCGAGATGACCACCGCCTCCGGCTGCATCTGGCGCAGCTCGGCCACTGAGATCTCGTCATTGCGAAAAACCCGTACCTGGGCCCCCAGCTCCCCCAGGTATTGCACCAGGTTATAGGTAAAGCTGTCGTAGTTGTCGATTACAACCAGCACGATGGCACCCGGCGACGGCACCTCATTTTAGCATTGCCGAGGCTTGGCTCTTCCCCAGCGGCAAGACTCGCAACCCAGAGCCAACACCCGGATCAAGCTTGTATCCTGGAGGATATAGCACACAAGCGGCAGCGAGGTGGCTCGCTTTTAGGTTGTTTTCCCATGATTTTTCGGATCCCATGAACCCGCTCCTCTCCCCGGCAACCGATTTGCTGGACGAGTTGCGGCAGCTTTTCCCCTTCGAGCTGGACGAGTTTCAGATCCGGGCCATTCAGGTTCTGGCAGCAGGGGAATCGGTGGTGGTCTGTGCTCCCACCGGATCTGGCAAGACCCTGATCGGAGAATATGCCATCTATCGGGCTTTGTCCCAGGGCAAGCGGGTTTTTTATACAACCCCGCTGAAGGCTCTTTCCAACCAAAAGTTTCGCGATTTCGGCCAGCAATTCGGCCCAGAGCAGGTTGGCCTCCTCACTGGCGACATCTCCCTTAACCGGGAGGCGCCGATCTTGGTGATGACCACTGAGATCTTCCGCAACATGCTCTACGGCACGCCGCTCTCTCTCGCCGTCCAGCAGGGGGCTTACGGCAGCGAGATGGATGCGTGGGAAGCGGCGGAGGCCCTGAGCCGGGATCCCTTGCGGGATGTGCAGGCGGTGATCCTGGACGAATGCCACTACATGAACGACCAGCAGCGGGGCACTGTCTGGGAAGAAGCCATCATCTACTGCCCTGCCCACATTCAGCTGGTTGCCCTCTCGGCCACCCTGGCCAACAGCGACCAGCTCACCGACTGGATGAACCAGGTGCATGGCCCCACCCGACTGATCGACTCCAGCCATCGCCCGGTGCCACTGCAATTTCACTTTGCCAATCGCAAAGGACTGTTCCCCCTGCTGGAGCAAACCGAGTCAGGCCAGTGGGTGTGCAATCGCCGCCTGAAAAGCAAACTCCCCAAGTCCGGCCAGTCCTCCTACGGGGGGGTACCGGATATGGTGCAGGTGGTAGAAAACTTGCGCCAGCGGGACATGTTGCCGGCCATCTATTTCATCTTCAGCCGCAAAGGCTGCGACCTGGCGGTGGCCGGTGTGGGGAACTTGGATTTGATCGCCAGCGAGGCAGAACGGCAGCAGTTGGCCGAGCAGATCGACCGCTTTTGCCGGGAAACGCCGGAAGCCGTGCGTCGGGATCAACTGGATGCCCTCTACCGGGGTATTGCCGCCCACCATGCCGGCATGTTGCCCGCCTGGAAGGGCCTGGTGGAGCATCTGTTTCAGCAGGGGCTGGTGAAGCTGGTTTTTGCCACCGAGACGCTGGCCGCCGGGATCAACATGCCCGCCCGCACGACTGTGATTTCCTCCCTCTCCAAGCGCACCGACAACGGCCATCGTCTCTTGACTGCCTCTGAGTTTATGCAAATGTCGGGCCGGGCCGGACGACGGGGCAAAGATGTGATCGGGCATGTGGTGACGTTGCAATCCCCCTTTGAAGGGGCGCAGGAGGCGGCGCGGCTGGCTACGGCGGGGGCGGATCCCTTGGTGAGCCAGTTTACCCCCACCTATGGCATGGTGCTGAATTTGCTGCAAAAGCACTCTTTGGAGGCGGCGCGGGATCTCATTAACCGTAGCTTTGGCCAGTATTTGCTCTCACTGCAAAAGTTACCCGAACAACAGGAGCTCCAGCGCACGCGCGCCGAGCTGGAAGCGATCGATCGCCTCTTGGGAGATATTTCTGCTGAAGATATTGCCCGCTATGAAAAAATGCAGGCGCAACGGCGGGAAGAACGACGCATCTTGCGCTACCTGCTCAATCAGCGAGAAGCCGAGCCGGATCCCACCCTGCGCCTGTTGGCTTTTCCCCACATCCAAGCCCAAGAGGAAAAGATCCGCGCCCTGGAAGCCCGCATCCGCGAAAACCCTGCCCACAAAGTTGGGAAAAAGCTGCTGGGTTTACAGGAAAAGCGCCAGCGCCTGCTCAAGCGTCTGCAGCACCTGGAGCGGCAAAGCGACTCGGTACAAGAGTTGCGCTGGCAGCAGTTTATGGCCCTGGTGGGTGTGTTGCAGGAGTTCGACTGTCTGCAGGGGTACCAACCTACCGCGAGTGGAGAGGTGGTGGCCGCTCTGCGGGGAGATAACGAGCTCTGGCTGGCGCTGGCCCTGCTCTCTGGCGAATGTCTAGGCTGCGCTCCCCATCACTTGGCTGGGGTGATCGCTGCCCTGGTGGCCGAGCCTCCCCGTTCAGGAACCTACAGCCGGCTGCGGACTTCCGGGCTAGTCGAGGATGTGCTGCAGGGCTTGCGAGGCCTGCGGCGGCAACTCTTCCGCAGCCAGCGGCAACACCAAGTGTTTCATGTGCCGATTGGGTTCGAGCCCGAGCTGGCCGGGATCGTGGAACACTGGGCCCAAGGGATCCCCTGGGAAAAGCTAGAGGCCAGCACCAACCTGGATGCTGGAGATATTGTGCGCCTCATCCGCCGCACGCTGGATTTGCTCTCCCAGATTCCCTACCTACCCCATCTGCCGGTGGAGTTGCGGGAAAACGCTCGCGAAGCCCAAAAAATGCTGGATCGCTTCCCGGTCAGCGAGCTTATCTGAGCGTAGACTGAAGGAATCTGCCAGGATTCGGTTGCCCCTGGGGATCTTTGGGGAACTGGGAGTGGACAGACAGGTTTTGTCCGTCCAGCCAACTGCCTAGGGCCCACAGTCCGCCGGCGCAAACGCGATGCCGCTAACGGCGGGAAATGCCGCTGGGCCGAAAAGTGTTTCGTTGCCAGTAAAGATCGCTTAGTTATCCCACTCGCGCAGCGCTCGCCCTGGAGAAAGTTACCCTTGTGGAGATTTCTCTAGCTGGTTGCGGGCTCTGGAAGCAGGAACAAGCAGCAAGGCTGGACGGTGCTCAGCTATGTTCAGCATTCGGTGCTTGTAGGCCCTTCGGAGTGGGTTATGCTGCCGCCTGCCTACTCAGCCCTGCCCAAGCGAAACCCGCTGAGCCTGCCGAATCAGGCGCGGGTGGCTGTCTATGTGGTGGTCAACATCGAGCACTTCACCTTTGGCAAGTTGGGTACTGCCATCCAGCCCCATCTCACCACCTCGCCCGAGATCGCCAACTATGGCTGGCGGGATTACGGCAATCGGGTGGGGATTTGACGCCTGTTTGAGTTGTTCGCAGAGCTGGGGATCCCAGGAACTGCTGCCTTGAACGCCGAAATGGTGGAGCTATATCCCCCCATCCTTGAGGGGATCCGCCACCACTGCTGGTCGGTGATGGCTCATGGCTGGAACAACTCCACTGGCCACAGCGGCCTGACCCGCCAGCCAGAAGAGGAGCTGATTGAACGCAGCTTGTCCCTTTTGGAGAAGACAGTGGGATTTCGTCCCTGGGGCTGGCTAACGCCGGGGTTTTCCGTTAGCGAGAATACTTTTGACTTGCTCAGAGCTGCCGGGATCCGCTACACCGCCGACTGGGTGAACGATGATCAGCCCTACTGGCTACAAACTGCCGCTGGCCCTCTCCTGGCGATCCCCTACACCTTGGAAGCCAACGACATCACTCTCTGTCTCAGTGCCCGCCTAGCAGCAGAAGCTTTTGCCCAAGCCCTCATCGCTCAGTTCGATCAACTCTGGCAAGAGGGAGAACGCTTCCCTCGCATTATGGCCATTGGCCTGCACCCTTTCATCGTCGGGCAACCGCTGCGGGTGGGATCCCTGAAAAAAGCGCTCCAGCACATCCGATCCCGTCCCCAAACTTGGCTCACCACAGCAGAGGGTCTCTACGAATGGTATGCCCAAGCCTGCCCTGCCCCCGAGATGACCTGACCCCCCTCCGACTCCCCCTGTAGTTGCCACCGCACGCCCGTGGGGGGAGGCCATAACCCCAGCCCCTGGGCCTAAGCCCAGATACTTGCACTGGATGTTGATGTCGGCTCATAACACAGCAGAGTAGCTTGGTAGCCCTCCGTCCCGCTAGCGCGATTAGTGCGGGGCGGAAAAGCCTTAGAGCGGCTTTAGCTGCTGTTCAATGCCATAACTGCTGCTAAGCAAGCACCTACCCCGGTGAAAGGCCCGGACAGTGCTGTAAGTCAACAAGTCAGCGGAACCTTGAGACTGGGTTCCAGGGAGCCGTCTAGGAGCGTCTTGACAGCGCCTTTGCGAGTCCGTCTGTGGACTGCGTAAGAATCCCCCGACTTTAGTCGGTGGGAGTGTTGTCGATGTTGCTGTTGCACTACTCCAGGCTATGCAGCGCCAGGATTAGGCGACTTATCCCCAGGACTAAAGACCGGGGCCTGCACCGCCTGACCCGCTGGTCAAGACCGGCTGGTGGGGGGCCGAGGCTTTTGTTATCCTGTCGCTTAAGTTCTCCCCTCGGCAGGGGAAAAGCGGCAAGCTAAGTCTGATCCCGGATGCAAGCGCGAGTCCGTAGATTTGCTGGGTCAGAGGGATTTGGCTCCATTGGCAGGCTCGAAGAGAGGATGGAACCTGATGTTTACTTGGCTCTGGACGAAACACTTTTCTCGCCTAAACCAGAGGCTGCAAAACTTGGAGGTGGCCCGCGAGGAAAACCTTCTGTCTCCTGATCTGAGCGCCCAAACTCTGCAGGTGGCCCCTGACTTTTGGGAGCGGCAGCACCAAGCTTTCGTCTACGTGGATAAGCAGATGCGAAAGCTCAGCCGTCGCAGCAAGATTTGGGGCGGGATGGCGCTGCTGGCTGTTTTGGCCGATGCTGCTTTGGTGGTTGCCGGCCTGGCGATGCTCCAGTCTTGGCAACAGATGCAGGCCGACCAAAACCTCACTCGCATTGTCCAACAGGCTGCGGCTGCTGACCCTGTGCAGCAAGCCTTTGACGACCTGGTGGCCCAATTGCCGCATATGAATGAGGCAGAGCGGTATCATGCCCTAGAGGCGTTGCAGGCCCTTTCGGCCATCGCCATGGCAAGCCGAGGCTACTACGGCTACTCTCCTGGCATCTCTGTGTACAGCTCTGTTCCTACAACTGCGACAACCCCTCTTGAGGCCCAACTGCAAACCATCTATCAGTTGGGTCAAATGCGTGCAGTTGAGGCGGTGCCGGCTTTGCTGACCAAGCTTTCTGACGGCGAGCCGGCGGTGCGGGAGGCGGCAGCCCGCGCCCTCGGCCAAATCGGGGATCCGCGCGCCCTGGATCCCTTGCACGATCTCCTGGCTCACGAGACCAATGAGTTGGTTCAGGACGCAGCCATTGCTGCGATTGCGCAAATGCTGCGCTGAAGAGCAGGTCAAGTGCGCGCCGATTCGCTAAAAGTTCGTAGTGGGTGTTGAGGCCAGGGGATGAGAAGCGACAAGTTCGGCAGATGGGCCAAGCTCGTGGGGATCCTGTGCTGGGTATGGGGATCCGCCTTGCCGGTTTGGGCGCAGGATCCGTTTCGCAGCGGGGCCAATGCCCGCCCCATCAGCCCTGAGGTGGCCGCGGCATTTGAGGAGTTTTTCTGCGCAGGTCGCTACACCCAGAGCCGAGAGAAGCTGGAAATAGCCAAGAAAGCTTCCCCCGACGAGCCAATGGTCTATGCCTTGCTGGCGGCGCTGGCCTACCAAGAGGGGGATCTGGATGCTTTTGCCCAGTTGGCCACCCAAACCCGCCAGGTGGCTGCCGAGCTGAAAAAGACGGATCCTCTGCGCGGCAACCTGTATGAGGGCGTGGGCTATGGGCTGGAGGCGGCCAACATCGTGGTGCGGGAGGGGGTGGTGATCGGGCTGCCCAAGGCATTGCCCACCCTCAACCAATTGTTTGTTTCCATCCGGGCTGCCCAGGCCGTGGACAGCAGCGACCCTGAGTTGAATCTTCTCAACGGCTATATGGATTTGCTGCTGACCTACCGGGAGAAGGCTTTGAATCAGTTTCGCCTGGCAGCGCCTGAGTATTTGTCCTACCGCGGCCAAGCCCTGGCCTACCGGGATATGCAACGCTTTGACGAGGCGCTGGAGGCGGTGGATCGGGCTATTGCTGCTTCCTGTAACAACCCTGAGCTTTACTACCTCAAGGCGCAAATTTTGGTTGCCAAGGGTCAAGACCGGGAGGCTGTCCCCCTTTTCGATCAAGCTCTGCAGGCTTCTGCCCAGTTGCCTGAAGCTTTGGTGTCGCAAATCCAGATGGAACGGGATCGCGCCGCCCAGCGCAGCGGGTTGACCGGCCAGTTGCCTGCCACACCTACCCCTTGATAGATGCCTATGGGCTTGCGCATCAGCGGCAAACGAGCGCTGCAGACCCCTGCCGGCCTGGGTACTCGACCCACCCCTGGCCGGGTGAGGCAAGCCTTGTTCAACATCTTGCGAGGGCAGGTGGAAGGCTGTCGCTGGCTGGATCTCTGCTGTGGGGCCGGTACGGTGGGGGCAGAGGCCCTGTGCCAGGGGGCGGCTTTTGTGGCTGGGATCGAAATTGCTGCTTCTGCCTGTCGCCTTATCCAGGCCAACTGGACCAAGGTGGCCCAGCCGGGGCAAGCTTTTCAGGTGATCCAGGGAGATGCCCGCAAGCTGCTCAGCCGAGGACTGGGTTTGGATCCCTTTGATTACGTCTACTTTGCTCCCCCCTACGCGGCGGGTCTGTATGACCCCCTACTGCCGCTGATCCCGCCCCTCCTCAAGCCAGGCGGAACTTTGATCGTCGAGCATCGCAGCGGCCAGAAGCTACCCGACCAGGTGGGATCCCTGCTGCGCTTCGACCAGCGGGCCTATGGGCAAACGGCGCTGGCTTTCTATCGCAAGCTGGAAGAGCAGCACTAGGGGAAGGGAGTGCTGACAAAGCCAATTTCCAGAAGCTGCTGGTAGGCCTGGGTGCCCAGCTCCCGGGTTGGAGTCTGGCTCTTGATGACCTGGATCAACCAGCCCACGGCCTCCTCAGGACGTCCGGCAGCCCGATAGACCACGGCCAAATCGTAAGCAGCCTGATCCCGAGCCTGGGCAGCAACGCGGGCCAGCTCCCGCTGCTCTTCGGAGATGCGGTTTTGGATCCCGGCAAAAGCGCGGGAGAGATCCTGGTGGTAGTTGGAGCGCTGGTTGTAGGCGTCGAACACCTGTTGCAGAAGCTGGATAGCCTGGTCGTAGTTTTGCGCCTGGATGGCAGCATCGGCCTCGGCGGCCAGTTGTTCAGCTCGCAACACACTAAGGGCGTTGCTGGGTTGTTCGAGAGCGCGAAACTGCTGCGGGTTGGGAATGAGCTGCTGTCCGGCGGGCAGTTCTTGAGCCGTGGCCCAGAGAGTCGAGCCGACGCCCAGGACAAGGCCAAGCAACACCGCCACAACCAGCCGCGCCCAAGAACGGCGTAGAAAGTTGAGCCCTTGGACAGTGGCGTCTTGGCGCCGACCTTGGCCAACAACAGCAGGACGTCGTCCGAACATTGGCAGGCAATCCTCAAAACCTCGTTAACCCGTTCTACTTTATCTCACTCCGGGTACCTCCGCCGCAGCTCAGGGATCCCCTCAGCCAGGGGTTACCGAGGAGGTGGCTGCGCAGCCTTGGCGGGAGTGGAACTAACTGGGCAGGGATGGGGCGGGTTGAGTCTGAGAGGAGGTCTTTTCCGGCAACAGCGGCAAGTTCATAATCAGCTCGTACATGTGCAGGTATTCCAGCGCCGAGCGATGCCAACTGAAATCGGTGGCCATGCCCCGCTTTTGCAGCGCCTGCCAGGTGTCTTTGTGCTGGAAAGCCTCCCAAGCCCGCGCCAAGCAGGTGTAGAAGTCCAGGGCTTCGTAGCGGTCAAAGCAGTAGCCCGTACCGATCCCCTTGCTGGGAATGTGATGGCTGACCGTATCCACCAGCCCTCCTGTGCGGCGGGCAATGGGCACACACCCGTAGCGCATGGCGATCATCTGGCTGATGCCACAGGGTTCAAAGCGGCTGGGCATCAAAAAGGCGTCTGCTCCTCCGTAGATCAACTGGGCCAGTTGCGGCTGGTAACCCTGTTGATAGGCCATTCTGCCCGGGTGCCGCTCGGCCATCTCCCGGAGCCGCCCCTCGTAGTAGGCTTCGCCGCTGCCCAGCAAGACAAATTGTGAATCGCTATAGGCCAAAAAGCGATCCAAGGTTTGGATGAGCAGATCGATCCCTTTCTGTTCCACCAAACGGGCCACCATGCCCATCAGGAACACGTCGGGGTTGACGGTCAAGCCCAGGCGGGCCTGTAACGCGGCTTTGTTCACCGCCCGACCGCTTAGGTCGTCGATACTGAAATTAGCCTCAAGAGCGGGATCGGTGCGGGGATCGAACTTCTCGGTGTCGATCCCATTCAGGATCCCGCGCAGGCGCTCTCCTTTCCAGGCCAGCAGATCCTGTAGGCCCTCTCCATGGAGGCTGGTGCGGATCTCCATGGCGTAGGTGGGCGAAACCGTATTCACCTGGTCGGCATAGAGGATCCCGGCAGCCATGGTGTTGTGGGCGGAAAAATACCAGGGCAGCCAGGTCATGCGTTCCAGTTGCCAACGCCAGGGCCCTTGATAGGCCAGGTTGTGGATGGTAAAGACGGTGCCGATGTCAGGAGCCTGGTGCATCCAGGCCGGGATCATGCCGGTGTGCCAGTCGTGGCAGTGGATGATGTTGGGCCTCCAGGGGTAGTAGGTCCAGGCAAACTCGGCCACGGCATTGGCGAAGAAGGTAAAGCGCCAGAACTCGTCCTCGCCGTAGTAGATGCGATGGGGGGCAAAACAGTAGTGGCTGACCAGGTAAAGGGGCACATCGGTGCCGGGCAAAACGCTTTCGTAAATATCGGCCACCTGGCCCATGACCTGTTTGGACCAGATGGGATCCTTGGAGCGGGGATATTGCTCCGGTTCCGGGCCGAACTTGTCCCAGAGAAACCCGTACAGGGGCATGATGATGCGCACATCCTGACCCAGCTTGCGCAAAACGACGGGCAGGGATCCCACCACATCCGCCATGCCCCCCACCTTTGCCAGGGGTGCTGCTTCCGCCGCTGCAAACAAAATCCTGGCTTGCACCACAATGCCCTCCCTATCGCGATGACCTTTGTTTTGCTGAGGCGGACGGCTCCCGGCCCAGTTCCCTCGGCCAAAACCCTCCCCATCCTAAAACACAAGGGATCCCTATGCCGGCCAAGCTGGGGCAGAGCCCTATCGTAGACCTTGTTGGACTGCTGGCAGAGGTACTCCAGTAGGGCTACTAGCTTTCTGTCCTGAATCAGAACCTGCTGACAGCCGTAGTCTATGGTTGCTGAGTGGTGAGCCAAAGCTATAGTAACGACCCGCATCATTGGTGCGCAGCTAAAGCTGCTCGAAGGCTTTTCTACCCCGCACTACTTGCGCTAGCAGGACGGAGGGCTACTAAGCTACTCTGCCGTGTTGAATTTGATTTTCGTAAGATAGAAGAACAGAGGCGCTTAGAAATACTGTGGGCGCCGCTGCATTGCACTTTATTGGCTTCATGGGTTGTTGCAAGGCGGCTGGGCTCGCAAGCGGGCGCAAATGGCCTGCCAAACCTGTTCGGCTAACTGGGACGGGCTGGTTTCTGACCGGATGGGCACCCGCACATCGGCCTGGGCGTAGAAAGGTTCTCGCTCCTGCATTAGCCTTTGCAAAGCGGCCTGGGGATCGCGGGTTTGCAACAGGGGCCGTTGGCCGGGATCCCGGCTCAGCCGTTGCCAAATGAGCTCAGGGGCCGCATCCAGCCACACGGTGAGGCCGTTGTTCAAATAGCTCCAATTCTTGGGCCTCAACACGATGCCGCCCCCCGTGGCAACTACCAGGCGGGTGTAGCTGCTCAACTGGGCCAACACCTGGGTTTCCAGCTCCCGGAAGTGGGTCTCCCCCTGCTCGGCAAAGATCTGGGTGATGGAACAACCTGCCACCTGCTCCACCAGCACGTCAGTGTCAAAAAATGGGCAGCGCAGTTGGGCTGCCAGCTCAGCTCCCAGTGTGGACTTGCCGCTGGCCATCATCCCAACTAAGTAGACATTGGCGCCGCGAAGGCGCTTGACTTCTTCTGGGCGGATCATGAGGTGGGAGAGAGGCTAGCAGGATCTAAACATAGCCATGCTCGGCTAGAAACTCCAGGGAGACGTTGCTCTCCGGCGGAGCCAGCCCCAATAATTTTTCCACATACTTGCCCAGTATGTCCGCCTCCACGTTCACCGGATCCCCCACCTGCAGCAAGGAGAGGTTGGTCTCGCGGTAGGTCTGCGGGATTACCGCCACTTTGAACCAGCAGCCTCCCTGCCGCACCTCGGCGATAGTCAGGCTCACCCCGTTCACTGCCACGCTGCCTTTGGGCACGATGTAGCGACCGATCTCCGCCGGCACCTTGAAGCTCAGCTCCCAGGCGTTGCCAGTGGCAGCTTGATCCCACAGTTGTCCCACCCCATCGATATGGCCGCTGACGAAATGCCCCCCTAACTTGTCCCCCACCCGTAGGGACGGCTCGAGGTTAACGGTGCGCGGGCCGGATCCCTGGCCCCAAACCGAGCGGCGCAGCGTTTCCGGCGAGACATCGGCCAAAAAGCCATCGGGCAGGATCTCCACTACCGTCAGGCAGAGGCCATCCACCGCCACACTATCGCCATAGGCCAACTGCGGCTGTAGCTCTGGGCAGGTAACCCGTACCTGTGAAGAGGAGATCAACTGAGCTGTACCCAAACTGCGCACCAGACCTGTAAACATGGCTTTGGCCTCCTTGGCTCTCCTTCTAGGCCTTGGCCTGATCCCCAAAGGGGAAAAGGTATCCCAGCCCTGGGCTGGGCGGATTGGTTTTGGCTCCTCGGGGAGAGCGGGGGGAGGGGTGATCTTGCTGCTGGGCCAAGAGTCGCTCCACCTCGGCATTGAGCTGGCTTTCGCTAAAAGGCTTGGTCAGGTAGCCGGTTGCTCCCGACCACTTGCCGCGGATGCGATCCAGCAAACTATCCCGCGAGGTAACCATCAGGATAGGAAGGGACTTGAACTCTTCCAGGCTGCGCACAACGCGGCAGAGTTCTAGGCCGTCGATCCCGGGCATGGCGATGTCCATTAGTAGCAGGTGAGGCCGGTGCTGAAACAAGAGGGGGAGCACCTCGGCAGGGTTGCCCGTTGTAATCACGTGATATTTGGAGAGGGACTGCCGCAGGATTTCTTGCATCACGACACTGTCGTCCACCGCCAAGAGGGTTGTGGAAGCGTGGCGCTTGGCCTGCAACAGTTCTGGGGGCGTTTGCAGGCTCACCAGACCTTTTTTGGCCCAGGCAGCGAAGAGGCTGGCCACCTCCAGCCGATCCCGACACAGCTTCTTGGCAATGGCCTCCAGTGACTGGCCATCCTTGGTGAGGGCGTGCAGCTTTTGCCGCTGTTCGTCGGTGAGGCGATAGCGGTTGACCCGATCCCAGTTGACCACTGGCACCGCCAGCAGCGTGGGGATCACCGCCTTCAACTCCGCCCAGCGGTCGTGGCGGCGAGCCGCTTCTTGCAGCAGCGGTTCCAACTCAAACCCGCCAATGGGGGCTTCTTGGGCAACCCGTCCCTCCACTTCAAAGGAACAGGTGCCTGCCCGCTCAAAGAGATAGCGATCGAAATCGGTGAGCAGGTTAAGCCAGAGGGCGTCTTCCAGCTCACCTGGCTTGATCAGGCCCAACTGGGCGATGGCCTCTAGCAGTTCCGGCAGGGAGTTGTCTTTTATCAGCCGCTCCTGTAGCACTCGGATAGCCCGCTGTGACCATTCCAAGTTGAGGCGGGGAATAAAGCGGGATAGGCGCTTTAGCAGGATCTGGGGGTTGAGGGGTTGATCGGCGGAAAAGAGCAGCCTGCCGTAGTAGTAGGTCAGCACCCAAGGCTCCGTGCCCTCGGCGGGATCTCCCCCTTTGAGGTGGAGGTGCAGATAGCCGGTGGTAAACCGTCGCGCTTGCTGCCTGAGCAGGGGCGCCAGTTCCGCCGATGCAAACACAAAATGGGACATGTGCTGTCCTCCGGGCCCACCTCTCGAGGCCAAATGAGTATGAATTCACCTCGGCCACACACCCAAGCTTGCAGAGGAAGCCGTGATTCAGGGCTGCTTCATCTCATTATGGTTTCTTCACCAAAGAGAAACACAAGCAGAATAAGCAGAACTCTGGGAACCCTTTTCTTCTCTCGAGGCCAGCAGCCACCCGACCGGAACCGCTTCAAGGCTCAGGCTGGGCTCCCAGCTGCAACAAGGCCCGTCGGCTACGAGTTTAGAGTCTCTCGCTGGGCCTGGAGCAATTCCTGGATGCCGGCCTGGGCCATATCCAACATCTGCAACAGTTGCGAGCGGTTGAAGCAGCCGGCTTCGGCGGTGCCCTGAATCTCGATCAAGGCTCCCTGCTCGTTCATGACAATGGTCATGTCCACTTCTGCTTGGCTGTCCTCCTCGTAGCACAAATCCACCAGCACCTCGCCTCGCACGATCCCCACCGAAAGGGCCGCCACCTGCTGCCGCAAGGGGGATCCCTGCGCCGGATCCAGCAGCCCCTGTTTGTAAAGCCAAGTGATGGCGTCGTGCAGGGCCACATAGCCACCGGTGATCGCGGCGGTGCGCGTGCTGCCATCGGCTTGCAGGACGTCTGCATCGACGGTGATGGTGCGGGATCCCAGCCTGTGGAAATCCAAGGCGGCGCGCAGGCTACGCCCGATAAGCCGTTGGATCTCGGCGGTGCGGCCTGAGACTTTTAGCGTCTCTCGCGGCTGGCGCTGTTGGGTGGCGGTGGGCAGCATGCGGTACTCCGCCGTCAGCCAGCCTTGGCCGGTGTTCTGCAAAAAGGGGGGAACCTCTTCGGCCACACTGGCGGTGCAGAGGACATGGGTATCGCCAAACTTCACCAGCACTGAGCCCGGAGCGTAGCGGGTGAAGTGACGCTGAAAGGAAATCGGGCGCAATTGGGCAGCCGTGCGACCATCGGGGCGTTGCCAGCTCATGAGCAGTTCAAAATAAGGATCCCTCGCATTGTCAGTCATGTCTACCAGAGGCAGCTCACGGCTTGGAATCTCTACAGAAGTGCCGCCGGCGCCTTGACAGGCGGGGGTCTGGAGGATCGCAGCCGTGGGCCGATTGGGCAGGTTCCAGTTGAGCAGGTTACAGTGTAAAGAAGTTCTTAACTCTCACCTCCTGCTGTTGCTATTGTTGCGGCAAGACCATGCTGCAAGAGCAGTCCTGCGGGACAACGGCAGAGACAGGAAGCGACAAGGACAAGATTGCCCATGCTCCACCCCCTGCTGCAACAGCTGCGCCGATCCACTCTGGAGCCCCTGCAGGACATCCACTGGACGCCGGAACTGTTCGGGATCCTGCTGGTGTACTTTGTGCAAGGGGCGGTGGGGCTGGCGCGGCTGGCTACCAGTTTTTACTTGAAGGATAGCCTGGGCCTCGGCCCAGCGCAGGTGGCGGCGTTGATGGGCTTTGCCGTGATCCCCTGGACCCTCAAGCCGCTCTATGGGCTCCTGTCGGATATGCTGCCGCTGGCAGGCTACCGCCGCCGTTCCTACCTCTTGCTCTCTGGGCTGCTGGGATGTGGGGCTTGGCTGGGGATGGCCCTGTGGGCGCCAACGGCTGAGTGGGCGATGCTGTGGATGGTTTTGGGATCCCTGGCGGTGGCGGTGGGGGATGTGATCGTGGATTCGCTGGTGGTGGAGCGGGTTCACGGCAGCGACTGGGCGCGGACAGGCACGCTGCAGTCTTTGTCTTGGGGGGCGACGGCTTTCGGATCCCTGCTCACTGCCTATACCGGGGGGGCGCTCCTGGCCCACTACCCGCCGCAGGTGGTGTTCGGGCTGACGGCCTTGTTGCCGCTGCTGATTGCCCTGGCGGCTTGGGTAATTGTGGATCAGCCGGTGGCCTGCTCCTTTGGCTGGGATCCCTTGCGGCAGCAGGTGGGACAGGTGTGGCGGGCGCTGCGGCAACCCAGCATTCTCTTGCCGGTGTTGTTTGTCTTTCTCTGGCAGGCAACCCCCAGCGCCGATGTAGCCCTATTTTACTTTGTAACCACCGATCTCGGCTTTGGGCCGGAGTTTTTGGGACAGGTGCGGTTGGTTACCAGCATCGCCAGCTTGGTGGGGGTGGCAATCTTTCAGGTGTATCTGCGGCGGATCCCGCTGCGGCCTCTATTTGGCTGGATGACGGTTCTTTCGGCCGGGCTGGGCCTAACCAGCCTCATCTTGGTCTATCACCTCAATCGGGCTTGGGGCATCGACGATCACTGGTTTAGTCTGGGGGATAGCTTGGTGCTGACGGTGGCAGGGCAGATTGCCTTTATGCCCGTGCTGGTCTTGGCTGCCCGCCTCTGCCCGCCAGGGATCGAAGCTACCCTCTTCGCCTTGCTGATGTCGGCTTTTAACCTGGCGGGGTTTCTCTCTCAAGAGTTGGGATCCCTGCTCATGCACGCGCTGGGGGTAACCGAGAGCGATTTCAGCCATCTGGGGCTGCTGCTGCTGCTAACCAACCTGTCCACCCTCTTGCCGCTGCCGCTTTTGGGCTGGCTGCCGGAGGGGGGCACAACCCTTGCGGGAGCAGATCTGGAGGCGGAGGCCCACGCTTCTCTCGAAGCCTTTTTACGGGAGGTGCGCGCGGAAGAGGACGAGGCAGGGATGGAGGCAATCCCTTTGGGAGAGACGGACATAACCTATTCCTAAGGGGCTGGCTGCCAATCAGACGCATTCCTAAAAGCACCCCTCACCCCCAGCCCTTCTCCTAGAGGGAGAGGGGAGCTAGGGATGGAGGCAGCCTTCGGCATGCTTAAGTGCGAGCCATCAGGTGTACTGGCTGATGTCTTCCCCGGCCTCTGCCAGGAAGGAGAGGGCGCGGCAGCGCAAGGCCACCACCTGGTCGTAGAGGGGGTTGAGCTTGCACAGGGGGGGGATGTGTATCACCTTGCGGCCAAACAGCACCACCTCCCGCTCAAAGGGGCACTGGCCGGGGATCATACGGCACAAGAAGCGGGCTACCTTCGCGTCGCGGACTTGGATGCCGTCCAGCCACTTGCGCAAGGGAGCCAGAAGGTCGGTATAGCCGCTCTCGGCCTGAGCCTCTGCCGGCAATGGCGAGGTGGCGCCCTTATTGACCAGCGTGGCCCGGAGCAGGTGGAGCTGGGGAAGCTCCAGTCCAAAGGCAGCGACCAACTGGTGCAACAGGCGGTCTTCTGGCTCGGAATATACCCCGTCGGCAACGGCTGTCATCACCGCCGTGCGCAGGAAATCTTGCCGCAACTCCGGCTGTAGCTGGGCCGCCAGCTCCTCAGGAGAGAGGGGAGCGAGATCTTTCCCCTGGTCTTCTGGCCAGTCGGAGCGGATGAGATCTTCGATAAGTCGCTGCTCTTCGGGGCTATATTCTCCATCGGCCCAAGCAATGCTGAGCAGCCCTCGTAACCAAAGCTGCGCCTGTTGCGGCGAGCACTCCCTGGCAGAAGCAGGCATGGCACCGGTAGACATAGGGATCCCCCCGATCTGGCTTACCACCATTTTAGGGGGCTGCAAGGCGGATCCCGAGGGCTGAAAACCCGCCTCGCGCGGGGATCCCCGACCAAACCCTGGGAGGCTGCGGCAAAAGCTAGCGAATGTACTGGGCCAAAGCCCGCGAAGGATGGCCTAGACGCAGCTTGCGCAGAGCATCCCGCTCAATCTGGCGAATCCGCTCCCGCGTCAAGTTAAAGTGATCCCCCACTTCTCGCAGGGTTCTCGCCTTTTGCCCATCCAGCCCATAGCGCAGTTCCAACACCTTCCTCTCAATTGGCTTTAGGGCTTGCATGGCAGAACGCACATCTTGCCGCAGGGATTGCACCAGGATCCCTTCGAAGGGTTGCTCCTGCCGCTCATCTGGCAGCAAATCGCCAAGGCGGCTTTCCCCCTCCTGGCCGACTGGCACATCCAGCGACAGGGGCAAAGCAGCAGCCTGCTGGATCATGCGCAACTTTTTAACCTTGATACCCAGCGCCTCGGCCAGCTCAGCTTCTGTGGGCCGTCGCCCTCGGGCTTTCATCAGCTCGCGGTTGGTGCGCTTGAGCAGACGCACTTTGTCCACCATATGCACCGGCAGGCGAATCGTCCGGGCTTGGTTGGCAATGCAGCGGGTAATGCCCTGGCGAATCCACCAGTGGGCATAGGTGCTGAAGCGAAAACCTCGCTCGGCATTGAATTTCTCAGTGGCCCGAATGAGACCCATGTTGCCCTCTTGGATCAAGTCCAAAAAGGGCACCCCCCGGTTGAGGTACTTCTTGGCCACACTGACCACCAGGCGCAGGTTGGCGTTGATCAGCTTACGCTGAGCCTGCTCCCCCTGGCGGATGCGGGAGCGCAGGGTAGCCACAGGGATCTGCAGGGCTGCCGCCAGTTCCTCATCGCTGGGATCCTGCCCCCGCTGTTGCCGCCATTCCCTGCGGGCCTGATCGATGAGCAGCTTCTGCTGAATTTTGCGCGACAGCTCGATCTCCTCCGCGTGATCGATGCGGGGCACCCGACCAATTGTATTCAAGTAGTGATCGACGGCGTCTTCATTCAGCCGCAACCCGCTGGCGCTCGGCTCTAGGTCGGCCTCTGTAGCTGGATCCTGAGAGGCAGACTCAGCATCAAGCCACAGATCGTCGAGCTCCTGACGGGATGAGGCAATGTCTTCTTCAGGATGAGGACGAGAGAAAACCACGGCCCAGTGAGGAGAAAACGTCACCTCCTAGTCTAGAAAAGTTTCTCCTCCTGCCGAGAGCGAAAATCGATCATGGCCCTCTTTTTTGCCCGGAAATTTTTCCGGCTGGGTGCGGGAGTGGTAGGGATCCCATCTGCCAAGTTCTCGCCAGCAGAGCATCCTGCGCGAAAACATCCATAAGCGATTTTCGATCTAGACCTTGTGTAAGATATCCAGGGGACAGCTAGCTTGCCTGCTGCCGAGCAGGATCCCACAGGTTCTATAACAGGTTCTATAAAGTAGTAAAGAAGGCAAGGGGTAGCCTTGCCAGCATAGGCTACCATGGGCCGCCGGGGGAGCCATCGGGTTCCTCAGCCTGGACAAGAATATTCACAATCTCTTGCTCCTATGGAGTCTAACCTCAACCAGCACCCTCCATCGGCCAACTTGATCGGAGAGCGGGTGCGCTGGGTAAGGGAGAAGCTGCAACTGACCCAAGATCAACTGGCGGGTCGTCTGGCCAAATACGGTGTGCAGTTGGACTACGTCAAGATCGGCCAGGTGGAAAAGGGCAAACGACGCGTCATCGACAAAGAGCTGGTGGCTTTTGCCAAGGCGCTGGGGGTCTCGGTTACCTGGCTGCTGAGCGGCGACGAATCTCACCTGTAGCGCCTCCGGGGAAGCACCATGTACCGTTATTCAAGATCCCTGTCATTATGCGTGAAAGCACGCAAGCCTTTTTGCGCTTTGCCCCTGTCCTCGTCCAAGTATCCATGTAAATACTGAAGCATAGCTATAAGTCCGCCTGTCCAGGCCAAGCCCTGTCTCTGCCTCAGCTCTCCTGTGACCCAGGGGAAGTCCAGTCCTCGCCCTGGAGAAGGTGCAGGTTCTCCCAAAAGGGATCCAGATCACGGGCGGCTTCACAGCTTCATCTAAACTTGATATTGTTAATTTGGTGTAAGACAACCTCCTTCTCTCTGCTTGTGTGAGGTTGAGGGATGCTCTCTTTCTTTTTCGACCGTTTCAACGGCGCCAGCAGTCGGCAAAGCGGAGCCCATCGGGTTCTCCCTAGCAAAGCCACCAGCGCGCAGCGGATCCCGAATCGCATGTCTGCTCCCCACGAGGTGCTCAAGCGGGAAAAGCAAGTGCAGCGGGAGCGGGAGTTCGCCGAGATGGAGCAAAACATCAGCCGCATCCACTACTTTTACCGGAAGGCAGACATGCCCCTGGAGATGCGGCAGCTCCTCACCTACCGCAAGCTGATGGCGCTGGACTACTTTACTCCCCAGGCAGCGAAAGAGCTGATCAGGCAGTGGCAGCAACAAGAAGAGCGAGAACAAGAACGCCGCAAGGTCTAGAGGCCGTTTCCGCGCCAGACCCGTCGCAGGGGTAGCAATTGCTACAGGTATAGTTCGTCCAGAAGCTGCAGCAGGACAAAGCAGAGCCCGGCGCTGCCCAAAGGCACGGTCAGGTTATCCAGCCCCCACCAAGAGAAGACCTCTAGGCCCATGGCTATGCCTCCCGCCAAAAGGCTGATGGCGAGCAAGGAGGGAGAAAAGCCGAAGTACCCCAGCAGTAGCGCCGCAATCACCAAGCTGCTCACTGCCCACATGGTCAGGGATCCCTCCCAACTTTTTTGAATGGATCCCAGTTGATAGGGGTGCTTGCCCCAAGTTTTGCCCACCAAGCCCGCTAGCGCGTCGGCCCAGGTCATCACCAAAATGCCGATCACCGCAAATACCTGTCGCTGCGGCAGCCAAAACCAATACAGCAACAGGCCAATGCTGACAGCATAGAAAAAAGTGCCGAAGCTACGCCGCCCGACCCCATTCAAGCTAGGCAAAATAGCCACCCGGTAGGAGAGCAGCGCCAAGCCAGCAAACACCAAGGAAAATCCCACCCCGAGCCAGCGGGGCACCTGCAAAGCCCAGGCCAGCAGAATGATGTTGCCCACACCGATATGGATGACTTTGCGCACCCATTCCCCATCCACCTGTCGGGAGCGCAGCCATTCCGCCAAGGCAAATACAGAGGCCAGCCAGAGAGTGTAGTAAGCAAGCTGCTGGGTCAGACCCATGAGCTGGCCTCAGAGGGTTTTCAAGTAGCTGAGCAAATCTGCCATCTCCTGGGGATCCGGCTGAAACTGGGGCATGGGCGGAGTTTTGCCACTGGTTACCTGATGAATGATAAACCGGTCAGAGCGGCGGCTGCTAACTCCCCGCAGGCTGGGGCCCACTCGGCCATCGGCTTCTTCTCCATGACAGGCAGCACAGTTGAGGGCAAACAACGAAGCACCATGGCTGGGCTGACCCTCTAGGCTGAGGACGGCTTCAGTGTAAGGATCCAGCCCAGCTCCTGCAGCCAGCCAAATCCAGGTGAGGATTGTCAGACCCACAACAGCCAAGCCCAATCCAAGCTTTGTCGCCCAGCGCCCTGCCAGCAGCGCTTGCAAAGCGTGGAGGAACGGTTGTGGACGCTGCGGGGAGGGAGAGCGAAGCGAGGTTCGCTCAAACCCACACTCACCGTCACCAGAGGGGCGAGAACTGTCCGATCCAGCGATGTCTGAGAGGAAGGAAGGCACAGACAACCCTGAGAGAAACCGTTTCAATAGTTTACATTTCCATCAATACGATAGCTCAGGGGCCTCTTTCTGCCAACAATCTGTAACGGTATTTACTTTTTCTTAATTATTTGCTGAAGCTGTCTGAGGTTTAGGTTTCTCTAGGATGAGCCGGTGGGGAAACAGGCGCTGCATGGCTTCTGCCTGGGCCCAGGGATCGGTGTTGAGGCTGTGGATGACGTTGGCCCCTTGCAAGTAACTGCGGAGGCGATAGCCAACCTGCAGGTTTCCATAAATAACAACGGCTGCTACCTGCTCCCGCCGCCGCCCTAGCCAATCCACCACATAGTTGGGCAGAGGATCGCGAACAAAGGCTTGGAAAATCCACTGGCCGCTGCTGTTGTTTAGAGCTGCCTCCAGCAAGCTCAAGGGGGTAAGGGAATGGCTAAGCAGAGGAGGAAGACCCAAGCTGGCGGGAATGCTCAGGGCAGGAGATTCGGCTAAAAGCACTGCTTCAGGACCCAGGGAGAGATCCTGCCAGATCCAGTTCCAACTGCCGGGCGGCAAGGGCAAAGGCAGGGGTTGGCCGCCTGTCACTCCACCGCGGGCCATGGCCGCCTGACAGGGGGCAATGTCGCTCTCGGCTAGAAGGGATCCCAACTGGGCGACTCTGGGCAGATGCGGACGTGTGCCGAACAGCTTGGCCAAAGGCGAGTCCCTGGCCAGGGGATCCCCCAGGAGTAGGGGCTTTAGTTGCTCGTCGGAAAAGCCGCGGTTGAGGGCCGGGTCAGTGGGATCCTTAGCCCCCATCCAGCCGGGTACCAGGCTGAAATCTGTTTCCGCCAGGGCCGGCCACACTTGCTTGAGCAGGGCGGAGGTGGAGGGAAAAAGCCGCTGTTTGGCCCGCAGCACCCGCGTCACCGATTGGGCAATGGCCTGGGCATCTAGGGATCCCTGCTGCACGGCTTCCACAATGGTCGCCACAGCCGCCAAAGGATCGGGAGGGGCCAAAAGGAGGTCAGCGCCGGCCTGGAGGGCCCGCACTGCTAGTGGGCAGGGAGAGGGCTCCGTCTCACTGACGCGAACAGCCAGCTCGGCCAAGAAGCCCTGATCGAGGCCCTCGACCACAATCAGCCCACTGAACCCCCATTCTTGGCGCAGCAGTTGCGTTAGCCGCCCCGGCAAAAAAGAGATTGGCCAGCGCTCATCCCACTCTGGCAGCACCACT